>JBGVIE010000065.1:0-44933 GCA_045122895.1 Lachnospiraceae bacterium | reverse complement strand
AAGAGCCAGCCGGTTGAGATATTGAAAAATGTATAGAGAGGTAAAGCCATATGAGGAAAATGATAGAGATAAAAGACCTTCACAAGACCTACAATTACAAGAAAAGTAATGCGTACGAGGCACTAAAGGGAGTGTCGCTGGAAGTGGAAGAGGGAGAGCTTGTGGCAATCATAGGAAAATCAGGGGCAGGAAAGTCCACGCTGATGCACATCATAGGATGTATAGATGATTTCGAGTCAGGCTCATATATGATAGACGGAGTAGATATATCAGGGATGAGTGAAGGGAAAAAGGCAAAGATAAGAAATGAAAAGATAGGGATAGTAATGCAGGATTTTGCATTGGTGGATGACTATACGGTGAAGGAAAATGTCCTGATACCGGTATATTTCGCCAAAGGAAATAAAAGAAAGAATAAGAAAGAACGTGCCGAGGAAGTGGTTGGAAGCGTCGGCATGAAAGAGTTCTTTGGGAAACCTGTAAAGAAGTTGTCCGGAGGACAGAAGCAGAGAGTGGCAATAGCCAGGGCGCTCATCAATGACCCGTCCCTAATATTGGCAGATGAACCGACAGGAGCCCTGGACTCAGCCACTGCTGATGAGATAATGAAGGTGTTTGAGGAGCTGAATAAACAGGGAAGAACAATAATAATTATCACCCATGACAAGGAAGTAGCTGCAAGATGCAGCAGGATAATAGAGATAAAAGACGGAATGATTGTTTGAGTGTGATAAGGGTAATTGTATATTTTGAAATATTACCAAACTCAACATGCAGATTGCGGTTCACAACATGGTATATTCTTTTGATTAGTGGTACGATTATTGTAATTGGATATCGAATCACTGTAACAAGTAAATTTATCTCAGAATGGAGACAGAGTATGCAAAATCAGGCCGATGCGCCGATTTTGCATACAGCTAATTGAGACGGAGCCTCAATTAGCCCTGATCGCAGAAGAGAAATCGCCTACGCGAATTTCTCTTCGCGGTGTCTTCGCAATAAATTGCTCCGACATGGAGATTAGTATTAAAGATGATAATTATGTTCTTATTTGGAGCAATATAGTTCATACCTGCATATCTCCTGTCAACATATACCGAAAATGTGCAATAATACATATAAATAATATATATACGCGGATGCGTATATTGTTTATGCTTTTAGAGTGTCAATTATGACATTTTAGTGTTGTTTATGACAAGTCTATTGATTTGTGTCTGATAAATTACTATACTTATATTAGGTCGACCCCCAAAATACTAATTATTTAGTTACATTGACCCTGAAAAGGGTTTAAAAATCTACTATATATTATATAGAGATTGGGGCAGTGTATTGAGTGCTAACGCTGCGGTACTAAATCCAACCGGAGGAATAGCAAACAAGAAATGGAATGCAGGTTGTACATTTTTGTAATTCCAGTACCAATGTTGTAAAGATGGCGACAGTAATAAATGTAATCTTCTCACTGACAGAGTTTATAACTAAGTTTAAGGTTTTTGATTTGGGAAATCTTGATGCAGGCCTTGGGAGCCTTATGATAAACAGAGTTGCCAGGTTGCCTGAAGGTATTATTGATTTACCGGTATGAAAATATATTATAATAATGTACCTGATATATATGCTTGGAACTGTATTAATATCTGTTATAGGATTAATTGTTTCAAAGAAATGCAGAGGAAATATGGAAGCATTTGTGATAATGGGTGTATTGTTGGTTGGTCTTATGGTGATTGCCTGATGGTATGCTAAAATGTATAAAGGCTGTGACACTAATCATTCAGTTTAGTGCCACAGCCTTATTTATATTAATCTCCATTCCGCAGACTATTTTCTTGCGTTCTTGTAATCTTCAACACATTTCTGAATTCTTCCAATAGGATTAAGAAGTTCGCTGATTGAAGCATCATGGTTAAGTGTATCGATAATAAGAGCAATGTATTTGCTCATATCACAGTTGATATAATATTCTTTGCTAAGAAGTTCAGGTGTCTGGTATGTAAGGTTCGTCGTAAGTACCTTATCGATAAGACCTTTTTCGTAAGCCTCGTCAAATTTGGCAAGACCATTTGTAAACAAACCAAACGTAGCAGCAACGAATACTCTTCTTGCTTTTCTCCTCTTAAGCTCTGCAGCTACATCTAACATACTTTCGCCGGAAGAAATCATATCGTCGATAATAAATACATCTTTTCCTTCTACAGAAGCACCTAAGAATTCGTGTGCTACGATAGGATTCTTTCCGTTTACGATTTTACTGTAATCACGTCTCTTGTAGAACATACCCATATCGATACCAAGTACGTTGGCGAGATAAATAGCACGTCCCATACCACCTTCATCGGGACTGATCATCATAAGGTGATCTGCATCTATTTCAAGATCATCTACGTTGCGTAAAAGTCCCTTTACGAACTGGTAAGCTGGTTGAACTGTTTCAAATCCTTTGAGAGGAATAGCATTCTGTACACGAGGATCATGTGCATCGAAGGTTATGATATTATCTACGCCCATATTAACGAGCTCCTGAAGAGCAAGTGCACAGTCAAGCGATTCTCTGGCTGTTCTCTTATGCTGTCTGCTCTCGTATAAGAATGGCATAATGACAGTGATTCTTCTTGCCTTACCACCTGCAGCGGCAATAATTCTCTTAAGATCCTGGAAGTGATCATCTGGAGACATATGATTCTCATGACCACATACTGTATATTTAAGACTGTAATTAGTAACGTCAACCATAAGGTAAAGATCATCACCACGAACAGATTCACAAATTGTACCCTTTGCTTCACCTGAACCGAATCTAGGGAGCTTTGTCTGTACTAAATATGAGTCTTTAAGATATCCTGGGAATGAGCTTAATTTTTCTTCTGATAAGTTAGCCTGTTTACGCCATTTAGCGATATAGCTGTCTACCTTTTCACCTAATTCCCTACAACTTTCAAGACTTACAATTCCTAAAGGTCCTACAGGTAATGTCTGTAACATTTGATTTTCGTTAATCATTATTCAATCCTCCATTTGCTGTTGTGTGTGAGCTGTTAGCTCGTTTGCCTTTTACTTTATAACACTACATAAAAATATAGTCAAGATTATTTACGCTTTTTAAGGCGTATATCATCTCCGAAAATTTTAAGGATTTTGTAATTGCCAAGAATCCTTGAGAGTAATCTGTCTGTGTAATTATCAAGAATCTTATTGAAAGACAGATTGGATGAAATAATTGTTGAACGCTTCTTTAGCAGACGCTCGTTCAAACAATTAAATAGGGCAGAGATAGTAAATGAGTTAGTCATCTCTGTTCCCAAATCATCTATAATAAGTAAATCACAGTTTGTAATATCATCTATGATTCCGTTATTAGCATTTTTGAAAGTATCTGCGGCAAGTAAATCAAAAAGTTGTACTGCCGATAAATATATGACCGAATGGGAAGTGTTAAGTAACTCACTTGCGATGCAGTGGGTAAGAAATGTCTTTCCCACACCGGTCTTCCCATAAATATATAGATTCATAAAGGAATTATCAAATGTTTTTATGAAATCCTTGCAGACAGTGACCGCATTCCTGATGTTAGTCAGGGCAGACAGACCGGTAACTTCGTCAATGTTGTCGTCAGAATAAAAATCATAACAAAAAGTATTAAAGTTCTCGATTTTAACCATATCTTTTACGCCTGACTGTGCGTAGAGAACCTCGAGTTCCCTTTTTTTAAAACAATGACACTTAGTACCAGTGCCTGTATATCCCGTATCACGACAATCACTACAATCATATGTAATATCCAGATAATTATCCGGATATCCGGCATTGTTAAGTATATCCGTTCTTCTGCTTATAAGCTCGTTCATCTTACTCTTATAATCAGATAGAGAAGATATCTGACCAAGTAATTTAGCCTTAGCAGTTGCAACTGAAATAGCAGAGATTTCATCACTTATTTCAAGAAGCTGTGGAAACTCCTTGTAGAGTTCTTCTCGACGTCTGTCAGCCTCGTGTTTGTGTTTTGTAGCTATTCGCTCATATTCTCTTATTATGTTGTCATATTGAATACGACTTAATGACATATTATTCTCCTAAATGTATTAATTCTTACCTACAAGTAATTCTTTCTCAAGTTGTGCGAAATTGTAATCTCTCTGATCAAAATTACCAAAGCTTGTCTTTGCACATGGATGTGTGGCATTATCATTAGCTGCCTTTAGCTTTGCGTGTTCCTCGTCAAGCGGTTTAACATCAGATAAAGTCTTGACACCACTATCCTTCCAACGTGTAAGAATAGTGTCAGCGTATTGGAAGCTTGGCTTTTGAATAGTGTTCATAGTTCTGTTGCAGGCCTCAAGAACCAGGTCGATATTAAAACCGTAGGTAGTAGTCCACTTATTGATAAAATCCTTCTCCACCTTGCCTGGATTCCTTCCTGATATACCAAAAGCTTTAAGAACTGAAAAATACTCATTATTAAAAATCTCAGAATCCTGCTTGGCCTGTTCCACAGTTGTGATGTTCTTATTAGCCCATGAAATAGCAACAGACTCCAAATATCTGGCACTTGTCTTATTGTGTGAAACACAGTATTCAATCAAATACTCTATTAATTCTGATGAGAAATGAAGCCCATCATAGAAATAAAGAAGAGCATTAGTATCTGCGCTTGATAAAGGTCTGCCAAAGAACTTCTCGGCTATGTATAAAAGCTGTGCAACATCTTCATCAGCCATAAGCGATGACGCTTCTGATGGAGTGTATATATGCTTAGGAGGAATGTTAGCCACTTTGTTGATTGGAGTGACATTAACAGGGTCTACTGTAGGTGAGGCGATTAAACTATCCATATGCTGCGAATGAATCTCTGGTGAGATAGATGTCGCAAAAGAAATCATCGGAGCTGTAGCCACCATTGGAGTAGAAGTGGAAGGGACATCGCAAGTTTCATCATCGCTTGTGATGTTCTTAATATCGATTCCCTCTATACAATTTGAACTGTTATATGATAAAGATAGTAATCCGACCTGTTCCCAGTACTTGAGAGCACGGATTACATCCTTCTCTGTATGGTTGAAGGTATCTGCGATATCAGATATAGATAAATCAAGAGATGAGCTCTGACTAAATCTAAGAAGATACAAATAAACCTTAACAAATTCTCCATTTGCTGCGGGCATATGCTTATCTAAAAAGATGTTAGGTATAGTGGTTGTTTTATTTTGTTGGTTGTTCTTAAGTATAATTTTACTCATTTCTCGTAAATCCCTTCTATCTCAGAATAAGGTTATTATAACATAGTAACAAGTAAAAAAAACCACAAGTTATGCCCAAAACCCCCGTGAAAACGGGGGTTTTGTAAATGTGGATAATGTGGATAATGTGGACAGATTAGTGGGAAACTAAGTGTTCTCCTACTAAAACGATATCCCCGGCACCCATAGTTATCAACAAATCATCGTTGATAACGTTGTTTTTAATAAATTCTTCAATTTCTTCAAATGTCTCAAAATAGTAAGCATCTACATTTAGAGCTTTTAATTCTTCGAGAAGTGTGAGGGAGCTGATACCGAGGGTATCAGTTTCTCTTGCCGCATATATAGGGGCTAAGATTACGTGGTCTGCCAGTGAAAGTGATGTGGCAAAATCATGTAAAAAAGCCTTTGTTCTGGTGTATGTATGCGGCTGGAATACGCACCAGGTGTGGTTGTGAGGATAGTCCTTCGCAGTAGTAAGCGTTGCTCTGATTTCATCGGGATGATGAGCATAGTCATCGATAACTGACGTTTTATTAAATACACCCTTGTACTGGAATCTTCTGTCCGTACCTGTATATATTGTAAGACCTGCCTTGATTGTGTCCATTGATATTCCAAGCTCCCTGCAGGCAGCAATGGCAGCAATGGCATTGAGCGCATTGTGTTCACCTGGTACCTTTAAGTGCACTCGCCCGATTTTTTCTCCCTTATATAATATATCGAATTTTGAACAGGCAAAATTGTTATACTCAATGTTGGCGATGCTGTATGTATACGAGGCATCAAAGCCAAATGTTGCTACGTTGCATTTTAAATCTCTGGTAAAAAAGTCAAGGTCATCAATAGCGCCATTAATTATAAGTGTGCCGTCTTCGGGAAGAAGCTCGGTGTATTTCTTAAAACTGTTTCTTATATCATCAATATCCTTGAAAAAGTCCATATGATCTTCGCATATATTAAGCACAACCTCCATAGTAGGGAAGAAGGACAGGAAGCTGTTTGTGTATTCACAAGCCTCCGTAATCATCAAGTCTGATTTGCCTATGTGAATATTGCCACCGATTGATTTCATAATTCCGCCTACCAGAATAGTAGGGTCAGAATTGTTCTGTATAAGAATCTGCGAAATCATAGATGTAGTAGTTGTCTTGCCATGAGTTCCGGATACGCCGATTGCCGTGTTAAAGTTTTTCATTATCTGACCCAGAAATTCTGCTCTTGTAAGAGTAGGGATATTCTTGGCTCTTGCAGATACGAGCTCAGGGTTATCTTCTTTGACAGCAGCGGTATAAACCACTACGTCTACGTCGGAAGTTATATTTGATGCTACCTGCTGGTATGAAATTTTGGCGCCGTGCTTAACAAGCCTCCTGGTGAGCTTTGATTCACTAGAATCAGAACCTGAAACAGTAAAACCTCTGCTTAATAAAATTTCAGCGAGACCACTCATACTTATTCCACCAATACCCGTAAAATGTACGTGCTGTTTGTTGTCAAAATTAATCTCATGCATTATTATCTATATCTCCATTCAAAAATACATTATTTAACTACATTATATCAAAATTAAAAAAAAAACCAATACTAAAATAGGTTCTAAAAAAACAATTTTTCCATATAAATTAAAAGTGTGAAGATTTGTGTATTTTTTATAAAAATCATAAATTTAGAGCAAAAAATATGTTCACTATATAGTTGCATTATGATATAATAGATATACATTACTATAAAACGTTGTATATGTAACTAAATAATAAAATCTGGCATCGGACAAAGGATGTTTTCAGATTGTAGCTTGAATAATTAACAGCGAGGTGATAGCGTGATTAAGAAGGAAATGATTGCCATGTTATTGGCAGGAGGACAAGGAAGCAGGTTGGGAGTACTTACTTCCAAGGTGGCAAAGCCGGCCGTATCATTCGGAGGCAAGTATCGTATAATTGATTTCCCACTTAGCAACTGCATCAATTCGGGAGTTGATACAGTTGGTGTACTTACACAGTATCAGCCACTTAGATTGAATGCGCATATCGGGATTGGTATCCCATGGGATCTTGACAGGAACATAGGTGGTGTAACAGTTCTTCCACCATATGAGAAGAGTACTAACAGTGAGTGGTACACAGGTACAGCGAATGCTATTTATCAGAATCTTGATTATATGGATGCGTATAATCCTGAGTATGTACTGATTTTATCTGGTGACCACATTTATAAGATGGATTATGAGGTTATGCTTGACTTTCATAAGGCGAACAATGCAGATGTAACTATTGCTACTATGCCTGTTCCGTATGAGGAGGCAAGCCGTTTTGGTATCGTGCTTACAGATGATAATAACAGAATCACAGAGTTTGAGGAGAAGCCTGAGAATCCAAGAGGTAATCTTGCATCCATGGGTATTTACATATTTAATTGGAAGGTTCTTAAGGAAGCTCTTATCAGAATGTCAGACCAGAGTAAGTGCGACTTTGGTAAACATATTATTCCGTATCTACATGAGAAGGGCAGTAGAATTTTTGCATATGAGTTTAACGGATATTGGAAGGATGTTGGAACTCTTACCTCATACTGGGAGGCTAATATGGAGCTTATCGATATTATTCCGGTATTTAATCTGTATGAGGAGTTCTGGAGAATCTACACGAAGAGTGATACGCTTCCGCCACAGTATATCTCAGAATATGCTAAGGTTGAGAGAAGTATCATAGGTGAAGGTACAGAGATATACGGTGAGGTAATCAATTCCGTTATTGGCTCGGGAGTAACAATCGGTGAAGGGGCAGTGGTTCGTGATTCGATTATTATGAATGATACAATAATAGGAAAGAATTCCAAGATTACAAAGGCGATTATCGCGGAGAACGTAAGTGTCGGTGACAATGTTGAGATGGGCATCGGACAAGAAGCGGAGAGTAAGCTTGACAGCAGAATATATAGTGGTGGACTTGCTACTATTGGCGAGCATACTATTATTCCATCTAACGTTAAGATTGGAAAAGATGTAGCGATTTCAGGAATTACGACAGCGGAGGATTATCCTGATGGATATCTTCAAAGTGGCGAGTATATAATTAAGGCAGGTGAAGTGTAATGAGAGCAATTGGTATTATTTTAGCAGGTGGTAACAGCAACAAGATGCGAGAGCTTTCATACAAAAGAGCTATAGCGGCTATGCCGATAGCGGGCAGCTATAGAAGTATTGACTTCGCTTTGAGTAATATGTCGAACTCGCATATACAGAAGGTAGCAGTGTTGACACAGTACAATGCATTATCTCTTAATGAACATTTAAGTTCATCTAAGTGGTGGGATTTTGGTAGAAAACAGGGTGGATTATTCGTATTCACACCATCTATCACAGCGGACAACGGTTTCTGGTACAGGGGAACAGCTGATGCAATCTATCAGAATCTTAAGTTTTTGAAGAACAGCCATGAACCATATGTGGTAATTGCATCCGGCGACGGTATATACAAGCTTGATTATAACAAGGTTTTAGAATATCACATTCAGAAGAAAGCCGATATTACGGTAGTAGTAAAGGATTTTCCGGAGAATGCAGATGTCAGCAGATTTGGTCTTGTTCGTATGAACGAGGAATCAAGAATTGTTGATTTTGAAGAGAAACCGATGATTTCATCATCAAGTACAGTATCTACAGGTATATATGTGATAAGAAGAAGATTATTAATAGAGCTTATTGAGAAGTGTGCAGAAGAAGACAGATATGATTTTGTTAATGATATTCTTATCAGATACAAGAATCTAAAGAGAATCTTTGGATATAAGATTAATACATATTGGAACAATATTGCATCAGTTGAATCATATTATAAGACAAATATGGATTTCTTGAAACCGGCAATCAGGGATTACTTCTTCAAGCAGTATCCTGACGTGTATTCAAAGGTTGATGATTTTCCACCGGCTAAGTACAATCCGGGGGCGGTTGTTAAAAACAGTATTATAAGCAGTGGATGTATCATTAACGGAACAGTTGAGAATTCTGTGCTGTTTAAGAAAGCATATGTTGGCAATAATTGTACAATTAAGAATTCGATTATTCTTAATGATGTGTATATTGGAGATAATACATATATTGAGAATTGTGTTGTTGAGAGTAGAGACACAATCAGAGCTAATACCACACACATTGGTAATAATGGAGAAATCAAAGTGGTTGTGGAAAAGAACGACAGATATGGCATTTAATGATTGACAGGGAAGGGGACATTCTTATGGAGATAACAGACGTTAGAGTACGCAAGGTAGCAAAAGAGGGCAAAATGAAAGCAGTTGTATCAATTACTATTGATGATCAGTTTGTTGTACATGATATCAAAGTGATTGATGGAGAGAAAGGCTTGTTTATTGCAATGCCGAGCCGCAGAGCTATGGATGGCGAGTATAGAGATATAGCTCATCCGATTGACTCGGGAACAAGAGATATGATTCAAAAGATGATTCTTGAGAAATACGAACAGACACTTTTAATAGAAGAATCAGAAGAGGAATAATTATAAAAGGTGCTATTTTATACAGAGATTGTATTGATATAGCACCTTTTTGTAACTTTATTAATAATTGACAAATATACTATAGTGTGTTATTTTCTTAAAGTGAAAATAAAAACAATTTTTGTTTTTTCTGTAGTAGGGAAGTTTAACAATTATTAAAATGGAGGAAACTGATTTATGAAGAAGAAAATTTTATGCGTAGTTTTAGCAGCTACTATGGCATTCTCTTGCACAGCTTGTGGAAGTAAGAAGAGCAAGGTAGGCGGTAACGATGTTAAGGTTACTGTTGAAGAAGTTAATGAGAAAATGGGCGAAGCTATGAAGGACATCAAGGCTCTTGATGTTAAGATGGCAGTTGATTTTGATGCGAAAGTATCAGCACAAGGTGAAGAAATATCAGCCAAGATAAAAGGTGATGCAGATATCGCCGGTGGTTTAGAAGCTAAGGGTGGTAAGGCAGAAGGAAATATCACATATGATGTTAAGGGCGTAGGCGAAGATACAAGCGGTTCTTACGAAGGTAAGGCATATCTTGAAGTAGAAGACGAAAAGATTAATGTATATTACACAATTGACGGAAAGAGTTGGTTTAGTGCTTCTACTGCACTTGATGAAGCTATGAAGGCATTTGAAGATGCTGCATCACAGTATGGTTTAGATTCTGATACACTTAAGGATGCAATTGAAAATGGTGATACTTCAGCAGCTACAGATGCTACTGCAGATATTCCTGAACTTAAGCCAACAATTGGTGGCAAGACAGTAGAAGCAGCAGGAAAAGAATGTTATGAAATCTCTTCAGTAGTAACAAAGGATGTTATGAAGAAGCTTCCAGGTATGGAAGAACAGCTTACAAACATAGAAATGTTTGATGAAATAACAGCTAAGGCTGCTATGTATGTTGATGTTAAGACAAATCTTCCTGTTAAGTTTGCAGTTAGTGTAGATATGAAGGTTAACGAAGAAATGGCACAGGGTGTAAAGATGGATATCAAGGCTTGTGAATTCTCAATGGAATTAAACTACGACAATGTTGATGTTAAGGTTCCAAGTGACGTTAAGGAAAAAGCAATAGCTATAAACTAGTTTTTGGTTTATTATCAGGCGGCATGAAGTATTTCGTGCCGCCTTTTGTGGTATAAGGTGAGGAAGGAGATAATGTATGTATATTGTTGTTGGACTTGGTAATCCCACATCTCAGTACGCAGGGACAAGACATAATATAGGTTTTGATGCGATAGATATTCTTGCAGACAGGATGGGGATAAATGTAGATACTAAGAAGCATAAAGCACTTATTGGAAAAGGGATGATAGGAAGTGAAAAGGTGGTGCTTGCAAAACCTCAGACTTTTATGAACCTTAGCGGAGAATCGGTGCGAGAACTTGTGGACTTTTATAAGATAGACCCGGAAGACGAACTTATTGTTATCTATGATGATATAAGTATGGATGTTGGAAAGATAAGAATCAGGGCAAAGGGAAGCGCAGGCGGTCACAATGGTATAAAGAGTATTATTGCACACACCGGATCGGATGTGTTTAAAAGAGTAAAAATCGGAGTTGGTGATAAGCCCAAGGGAATGGATCTTGCGGCGTATGTACTTGGAAGATTTTCGGCTGAAGATAGAAAAAATGTAGATGAGGCAGTGATTAAAGCTGCTATGGCAGTAGAGGTTATGATAATCGAAGATATCAATACTGCTTCAAACAAATTCAATTAATCAAAATTTGAGGCGAGTTATGAATAAGATATTTAAAAGTCGGCTTTTGGATATGAAAGAGGCAATGGATATAAGAGAAATCTTTGCTTCTAAGAGAAAAAAAGAAAAGCTTATACAGGTGAATGGTCTTATGGATTCGGGACAGATTCATTTTATTGAAAGCATATCAGATGATTTTAAAAATAAGATAATTATTACCTTTAGCGAGCAGAAGGCGAAGGAGATAGCTGAGGATTATAAGCTGTATGACAGATGTGTGCATTATTATCCGCCTAAGGATTTTATGTTTTATCAGGCTGATATTCATGGCAATTTTCTGGTTCGACAAAGACAAAGAGTTATTAAAGGTATTATTGAGAAGCAGGGCATTACGATAGTTACTACCATTGACGGTCTGCTTGATATGGTTATGCCAATAAGTCACATCGAGGAAAATATCATCAATATTGAGGTTGGAGATATTCTAAATCTTGAGGAGGCTGCGCAAAGACTTACAAAGCTTGGATACGAGAGATTACCACAGGTGGAGTCAGAAGGACAATTTGCAATCAGAGGAAGCATACTTGATGTTTATCCGCTCACAGAGGATGTGCCTATTAGAATAGATTTGTGGGATGATGAGATTGATTCAATAAAATATTTTGACGTGGAGAGTCAACGTTCCATTGAAAATATAAATGCTGTCTCGATTTATCCTGCTACAGAATATATTTTGTCAAGAGATGAGCTGAAGGAAGGCTATGACAAAATCAAAAAAGAAGCAGACAAATATTATGAGACCCTTAGAAAACAGATGAAAACTGAGGAGGCTCACAGAATAAAGAAGACAGTAGAGGAACTTAAAGAGCAGATAGAACTAATGGGTTCTAACGGAGGAATCGATGCATACATTCATTATTTCTTTGAAGATACTGTATCTTTCATAGAATATTTTGACAGGGAAGACACGCTGTTTGTAGTGGATGAGCCTAATAGAATATCAGAGCGGGCTGATGCTATTCAGAAAGAATTTACTGAGAGTATGGTTCACAGAACCCTCAAGGGATATGTGCTTCCTAGTCAGGCAAGCCTGTTTGTTCCTGTTAAAAATATATACGCCAGTCTCTCTGTGCGAAAAACACTTCTTATGAATGTACTTGAACAGAAGGTCAGAGATTTTTCTACAAAATACAATTACACTGTAAGTCAGAGGAACATTAATCCATACAACAACAGCTTTGAACTGCTTATCAAAGATCTTGAAAAATATAAGAAGCAGGGGTATAAGGTGATTATTCTTGCCGGTGGTGCGACAAAAGGCAGGAGAATGGTTGAGGATATAAGAGGCTATGGAATTGATACTTTTTACACTGATGATTTTGACAGAGAGCTTGCAGGTGGTGAGATAGCTATTACAAGTGGTGGTGTCAAAAAGGGTTTTGAGTATCCTGGGATCAAATACGCAGTTATCAGTCAGAATGATATTTTTGGAACAGTCAGAAAGAAAAAGAAGAAAAAGAAATATTCAGGAAATCATATACAGAGTTTTTCTGACCTTAATATCGGTGATTATGTAGTTCATGAAAATCATGGACTTGGAATATACCGGGGAATTGAGAAAATCGAAGTAGACAAGGTGGCGAAGGATTATATCAAAATAGAGTATGCAGGTGGTGGAAATCTCTATATACTTGCGACGCAGCTTGATATGATACAGAAATACGCCGACGCAGACGCAAAGAAACCAAAGCTTAACAAGCTTGGGACCAAGGAGTGGAATAATACCAAGACAAGGGTGCGTGGAGCGGTAAAGGATATAGCGGCAGACCTTGTAAAACTCTATGCGAAACGACAGGAGAAAAAGGGATTTAGCTTCCTTCCTGATACAGTATGGCAGAGTGAGTTCGAGGAGTTATTTCCTTTTGATGAGACAGAGGATCAGCTCAGTGCTATTGAAGATACAAAGAGGGATATGGAATCTTCAAAGATTATGGACCGTCTTGTGTGCGGTGACGTGGGCTATGGTAAAACAGAGATAGCCATAAGGGCAGCGTTTAAAGCGGTTCAATCAGGAAAACAGGTAGTATTTCTGGTACCTACTACAATTCTTGCAGGGCAGCATTACAATAATTTCTGTCAGAGAATGAAGGATTTTCCTGTAAGAATAGATTTGTTGTCGAGATTTAGAACACCGGCGCAACAAAAACAGACAATTGCTGCTGTGAAAAGTGGCGAGGTTGATATTTTGATAGGAACACACAGAGTACTTTCGAAAGATATAAAGTTCAAGGATTTAGGACTTTTGATAGTAGATGAGGAGCAGCGTTTTGGTGTAACTCACAAGGAAAAAATCAAGCAGATGAAGGAAGATGTGGATGTGCTTACCCTTACGGCGACACCGATTCCGAGAACTCTTCATATGAGTCTTGTTGGGATAAGGGACATGAGTGTGCTTGAGGAGCCACCTGTAGACAGACAACCTATCCAGACATATGTAATGGAATATGATGAGGAGATGGTGAGAGAGGCGATTTCCAGAGAACTTTCAAGAGGTGGTCAGGTCTACTATGTATATAATCGGGTAAACAATATTGAAGACATAGCACTCACTGTATCAAAACTTGTGCCGGAGGCAAATGTTGCATATGCACATGGACAAATGAGTGAGCGTAAGTTGGAACAGATAATGTATGACTTTGTGAATGGGGATATAGATGTTTTGGTTGCGACAACAATTATCGAGACCGGAATAGATATCTCTAATGTCAACACCATAATAATACATGATGCAGATAATATGGGACTCTCTCAGCTTTATCAGCTAAGAGGAAGAGTTGGTCGTTCCAACAGAACAGCCTATGCATTTTTGATGTACAAAAGAGATAAGCTGTTGAAGGAAGTGGCGGAAAAGAGGCTTCAGGCAATAAGAGAATTCACTGAACTAGGCTCAGGCTTTAAAATTGCGATGAGGGATTTAGAGATTCGAGGTGCAGGAAATATTCTTGGAGCAGAGCAGCATGGACATATGGAGGCAGTGGGATATGACCTTTACTGTAAGATGCTCAATGAAGCAGTTATGTTTATGAAGGGCGAAACGACAGAAAATGAAGATTTTGAGACAAGTGTGGATGTAGACGTGGACGCATATATACCTGCAACATATATAAGGAATGAATACCAGAAGCTTGGTATATATAAGAAAATATCTAATATATCAACAGAGGACGAATTTGATGATATGCAGGATGAACTGTTAGACAGATTTGGAGATATTCCAAAGGCGGTTTACAATCTTATGAATGTTGCACTTGTAAAGGCTAAAGCACATGATATATATGTAACTGAGCTTAAGGGAAATAAAAGAGAGATAAGATTATCGCTTCTTAGAAGCGCAAAGATTAATCCGGCCGGTATTCCTGCACTTGTAGAGAAATATAAGAGAAGGCTTAGATTTGTACCAGAGGCTGAACCATATTTTATATATACATCCAATACCGATATGAAGGATATGGGCACGATAAAAGAAGTAGTATTACCACTTCTCGATGATATTAAGACTTTGAAAGAAGATTAAAAAATTAAAAGCTATGGGAAAGCACATCCCATAGCTTTTTTGTGGATATTTTTATTGTTGTGAAGAGTCCTCAGAGTTTGACTCTGACTCTGGTTCGGTGTAGTAAACACCGGCATAATTTAATATATCCTGACTAATTGATTTTACAGCACTTGAAGGAGAATAATCCTGGTCATACAGGAACTTATGAAGTTCTTTGACTATGTGACACAAATCATAAGGAACTAACTTACCATAGCAGGCAGTTCCCTTTGGCGTTGTTGTGTATAAATCAGGACCAGGGAACCCTGAACTGTTTGTAAGGTTACACTCAACTGCTATAGGGATAAGGTCAAGTACCTCTTCCCAAGGAAGACTTGTCTCGATAATCTTTGCTCCTGATTCAGTCGAATTCTTGAGAAATGTGTCAGCCACATCCATAAGCTGTGTAACACCTGCGCTCTTAGCTTTTGCTAAAAGCTGTTTTAATACAAATCGCTGTCTTGCTGTTCTACCAAAATCTGAATGGTACATTGTACCATCTTCATCGTAGAAGTTAGCATACCTAATTCTGCAATATGCTGTTGCCTGAAGTCCGTTCATATGAACAGGACCACTCTTTGTTAAGTCCGGTGCATCCATGCCGGTAAGCTTTCTTGTCTCTGTGAGGTATCCGTTGACATATACTAATTCGTCATCAGTAATGTTAGCATCAATACCGCCAAGAGCATCTATAATAGTAGCTATGCCGTTAAAGTTAACTACTGCATAATCTGTAATATCCAGGTCGAAGTTCATATTGAGCATTGCAACTGCATTTTCAGGACCACCAGTGAAATAGGCTACATTACAACGGTCATATTTCTTCTCTGTGTCGCCCTCTTTCATAGGCAACTGAACAACTGTATCTCTATATATTGAAGCCATTCGTACTTCCGAAGTCTTATTGTTGATACTTACTATGATGATAACATCACTATGCGCTTTGTCAAGAGAAGTACCACGGTTATTTAAATCAACAACACCGTTTTCAACACCGAATAAGGCTATGTTGGTGTAGCCTTCCTTACGCTTAACCCCTTTATTGACCTTAACCTTCTTACGGTCATAGTCTTTATTCATAATGTTCTTAACATAATCGTCTTTTCCTATACAAGTGATAAGGGCGCGTCCGGGAGCACATTTTGTGAATTCCTGAAGAAGCTTAACCTTGGCACTGTGAGGCATAATCAATATTGCGGCTACAATCAATAAGATGAGCGCTATTAAAATCTCAGCAACTATAATTCCCAATTTTGTTTTTTTCTTGAGTTTCTTAACATCTTTTAATTTTTTCTTTTTCATTTCCTAATTACTCCTATTAAAAATAGTTGGTAGATTACAGACTATTGCTATACTATACTACTTTTTATTTTCTTTTTCAACAATATTCTTAAACATCAAAAACTATTGACACTGTGGAAAAGCGGGGGTAAGATTAAAGCAAAGTTTTGTTCATAAAATGAATAACGGAAAGGACGAGATAATTATGGAAAAGAAAAACCTTGATTGGGCAAATATTGGATTTGGCTATATTGATACAGATAAGAGATATGTATCAAATTTTAAAAATGGTGCATGGGATGATGGTGTATTAACAGAAGATTCTCAGGTAGTGATTAGTGAATGTGCAGGCGTACTTCAGTATGCTCAGACTATTTTTGAAGGACTTAAGGCATATACAACAGAGGATGGACGAATTGTTTGTTTCCGCCCTGATTTAAATGCCGAGCGTTTAGAGCAGTCAGCTAAGAGACTTGAAATGCCGGTATTCCCTAAGGATAGATTTGTTGAGGCAGTTAAGGAAGTAGTTAAAGCTAATGCAGCTTATGTTCCGCCATATGGTTCAGGAGCTACATTGTATTTAAGACCTTATATGTTTGGAAGCTCTGCAGTTATTGGTGTTAAGCCGGCAGAGGAATATCAGTTCAGAATTTTTGCTACACCGGTAGGACCATACTTCAAGGGTGGTGCTAAGCCAATCACTATCAGAGTATGTGATTTTGACAGAGCAGCTCCAAACGGAACAGGACATATCAAAGCGGGTCTTAACTACGCTATGAGCTTACATGCAATTGTAGATGCACATAACCAGGGATATGATGAGAACATGTACCTTGATGCAGCTACCAGAACAAAGGTTGAAGAGACAGGTGGAGCTAACTTCCTGTTCGTAACTAAGGATGGCAAGGTTGTAACACCTAAGTCAAATAGCATTTTACCTTCTATTACAAGAAGATCACTTATGGTTGTTGCCAAGGATTATCTTGGTCTTGAAGTAGAAGAAAGAGAAGTATATGTAGATGAGTTAAAGGATTTTGCCGAATGTGGTCTTTGTGGTACGGCTGCCGTAATCTCACCTGTTGGCAAAATTGTAAATCATGGAGAAGAAATCTGCTTCCCAAGTGGAATGGATGAGATGGGACCTGTTACTAAGAAGTTATACGATACTCTTACAGGAATTCAGATGGGAAGAATAGAAGCTCCTGAAGGATGGATTGTTGAAATTGACGTTTAATAGTTCAAACTATTGCCTAGTTTTGTAGAATGTTGTATTATAGCAAAGAATACAAATAGATGAAAGGGAGAATGGTTATGAATAGAACTAAAAAGGCACTCATAGTAGTGATAGCGCTTGCACTGTTAATTGGTGTGGGTGGATTACTAATAAGGAATGGAAATATAACAAATGCTGCCACTTTATCAGGTTCTAATGGCAAGAAGACAGAAGCGGCTAAGAAGCCGGCTCAGAAAGCAGGAATCAGAAAAGTAAACGGTAAATATTATTATTTTGATTCAAAAGGGAAGAAGATAACCGGTTGGAAAAAAGTAAATGATAATACATATTATTTTTTACCACAGGGATCGGGAAAGTCACCCAAAGCAAGTGCAGCGACAGGTTGGAGAAACATAAATAACCATTGGTATTATTTTGATAAAAGAGCTGTAATGCAGACAGGATGGAAGACTATAGGTGGAAAGAAATACTATTTCCGCACATCTAATAAGGATGGACTTAGAGGAGTTTCATCACAGGGTGTTAAGAAGGTAAAAGATAAGTGGTACATATTTGGAAGAAAAAAGGGTGCTCTTATAAGAGAGATGACAAGTAAGGATAAAGAGGATTATAAGACACTTAACAGGGCGAAAGAAATTGTTAAGAGTATCACTAATGACAAGATGAACGATGCTCAGAAGATGAGAGCATGTTTTGACTGGGTTATGGCAAAGCCATATGCTGTATTTAGAAAGTTCGATGTCAATAAGAACTGGACAGTGCTGTATGCAAATGACCATTTTGTGACAGGTGGTGGTGATTGCCACTCAGATGCGGCTGCTTATGCATATTTGCTCAGAGCACTTGGATACAAGAACGTGTATGTGTGTCTTGACTGTGATGGAACTAAGGCTCAGGGTCATAGTTGGGCAGAACTTGATGGAAAAGTATATGATCCGTTATTTGCGCAGGCAAGAGTTTTTGAAGATTATTACGGTGTGGGATATAAAAGAAATGGTGGCAAGTACACATTGTCTCCAGTATTAAAGGTTCAGATTGCACCTGATTTTGATTAAAAGTAAGTAAAAAAATACATCGACATCATGCCAATGGCTGTTGTCGATGTATTTTTATGAGAAAATGATGGTGATAATCTCTGATTTGTTTTAATTATGTTGTTAATTTTCAAGCATCTATTAAGGTAATTACAATTCATAAATGTTAAATATAGTGATAGAATATGTAAAAATTTTGATAATGTGAGGAGAATTGGGATGCTGGTTAGAATTGTATCTAGATATACATAATTAAAATATATTTATACTAGAAAATATATTAGTTAGGAGAAAACAGATGGGAAAATTAATTAAAAAAAATATCAGAAGGTTTGTTTCAGCATTGTTGGTGTTGATTATTTGTGTAACTAGTAGCGGATTTGAATATTTTGTGACTGAAGCAAAATCTCAAGCTTCTGAGATAAAGATTTATTTAAAGGACAATACAGTAAATAAGTGGATTAGTAATGATAATGCTACAATTGAGGCTGTTGATAATTCAACGGGGCATGTTCATTATAAAATGGTAAAAGAAGATAATACTACTTGGAGTGTTAAGGTTCCAGAAACAGCATATAATTTTACCTTTAATAGATTAAGTTCTGATGGAAAAACTCAGTGGAATTCGTGGAGTGCAGGTGGAAGGGATGGGAAGAATATATACTATGTAGATGGAAGTGAATACGGGCACTGGGAATATGCAGAAGAAAGTCAAGATAAGTATTATTTTCATGCGGGAGATGTTGTGTATCTTGATTTAAATGAGTTTTTGTGTTGGGAAAATGACAAAGCCTTAATTTATGTAAACTTTTCAGATTCTACTAAAGAGAATAATGGCAGAAATGATGTAAATATTCCTAGTGATAGTATTTTATATAATCCGGTGGAAATAGATTATGAACAGGAAAAACATATATATGCATACGTAGTTACTAAAAGTGATGAGGGAAAAGATAAATTAAGATTTTGGAGAGGTAATACAAATAAACTATGGAATGCATCAATAGTTTTGGAGTATAGTGAATATCGTAAAGGATATAATTGTATAAATGTTACAAATTGGGAACAATCAGGCTATTTATGTAAAAAGAATTACAAGATAAATTTGGAGTCAGATAAGGACCTTGATGGTATTTCTGATTATTTTGAAGCTGTTTATGATTTGGATAAGTGCAAAAATGATACTGATGGTGATGGAATTAGCGACTATAATGAGATTGTTCTTACAAAAACAGATCCAAGAGTATACGATTCTGAAAAGGAAGGTTTATCAGATGGTAGGCTTGATTTGGATAATGATGGTATTGATAATGAAAATGAAATAAAAATGGGAACAAATCCGATTCTGTCAGATACGGATGATGATGGATTAACCGATTATGAAGAAGTATATACATATAATACAGATCCTTTGGTGTCAGATACTGATAATGATGAGTTGGATGATGGTGATGATGTTGCATTAAAGCTTGATCCATTAGTATCTGATACAGATGGAAATGGGATAATAGATGGAAAAGAATATGTAACACAAAGTGTAAATGACGATAGATATGAAGATAATATTCGAGATAATAATCTTGCAAAACCTATGGATATTGTTGTTACGGCGAGAGGAAATGTTAATAGTCATATTAATATTAAGGAATATAATGGATGTTTAAAAGGTGATGAAAGATCATATGTAGGTAAAATTATTGAAATAAGTGGTTCAGAAATTAATGCTGGTAGTATTTCATTTATGTTAGACAAAAAGTATCAGATTAATAACTATAAAATATTTGGAGAAGATACAAATGGTTTAGTAATATGTTATAGTGATGGTGAAAATACAATTCCATTAGAAACTACTTTTGATGAAGATACGAGGAGATTATCAGCATGTATAACAAATCAGGGTATATATTATGTGATGGATGTAATGAACTGGTTTAATTCACTAGGTCTAGATTATAGTAGTAGTGAAAATATTGTAGTAAACGACAGGATAAATAGCCTATCAAGCACAAGAACTTCTGTTAATATATCAAATGTACGAGTAAAAGGACAGGCGGACATAGTGTTTATTGTAGATACAACTGGTTCGATGGGATATTGTGTAGATAATGTAAAAGATAACATTAATGCTTTCGTTGATGAAATTACATCAGCAGGAATAAATTCATATTTCGCATTAGTGGAATATAAAGATATATTATGTGATGGGAAGAATTCAACAAATGTTAAAAAGAGTAGAAATGAATCGAATTGGTTTAGTACATCAAATGATTTTAAAGAAGAGATTGAAAAGTTAGGAATATCAGGTGGCGGTGATGAACCGGAAAGTTTAATTGATGCCTTGGAAATGGCAAGAAGGCTTGATATGAGGAAAACATCACAGAAGTTCTTTATTGTTGTAACTGATGCAGGATTTAAAATTGATAATAATTATGACATTCAATCAATGGATGAAATGATTGATTTATTAATAAAAGAAGAAATAAATGTGTCAGTGGTATCGAATTCATTACATAAATCAAAATATGATACTTTATATAAGGCAACAAATGGTGTATTTGCAGACATTCAAGGTTATTTTAAAGATGAGCTTTTTTCTATAGCGGATAAAATAAAAGAAGAGACAAACAATGGATGTTGGATTGCGTTAGAAGGTTTGCCAATACAATATGTAAAATTAAAGGAAAAACCTACAAGATACTCAGAGTGCGATACAGATGGAGATACCATTTTTGATTGGAATGAATTGGATGATCTCAATACAATAAAAAAAGTAGAATTATGGCCATATTTAGCAGTGATTAGACCAGATATTAGACTTAATCAGATACCAAAAGACTATATAAATGTATATGGATTTACGAGTAACCCAGTAAAAGAAGATACTGACGATGATGGATTATTAGATGGAACCCCAGTTTATGTAGATTATACAAACACAAAAGGTATAGTGGAGAAGCTTAAGGCAGCACCAAAAGATCCTAATCCTAAAATCTATACGGGTGAAAAAAATCTATGGAAAACTCACATAGCTTCAATGAAAACAGGTAAAAAATTGGCGACAGAAGATTCGGATAAGTATTATATGCCAGATAAACCATATATTGAATTTGGATGGAGTGGATGGCATCCGACTGTTGATACAAATATAATTGAATCGTTTAATTCGCTTCTTGCAAGCGGACAGTCATTAGCATGTGATTTTAGATATGATGCTGAGAAAATAGCTTTACATTCATATGATTTTCAGTGGCAAGTCATTGGTGGGTATAATGATCTATATGACTGGCTTTTTGAGATTACAAGTGATATGGATAAAAGGAAATTAGAGTTTGAAAATGGCAAAAAAGAGTATGCGATATGGGCTTGGAAAGGAAATTATTCTAAGCTAGGACCTGGTTCGGAAGTTGCAGTATATGAAAAAAATTATGATATTGGTCTTTGGTATTTTAGTGATTTCTGGAAATTTTCTTGTAGTTTATATCAAAGAACGGGAGAAGCTGCATATTCATCTCTTTATAACTGGTATCCACAAGAATATCAATGGTGGACAACAGGGTTTGTTCCAGATGAAAAAGAAATAAATCACAAAAATTTGATACAGATAACAAGTATCGAATTTCCTACTAAAGATATGTATGATTCGTTTAGAATGAAAATATATAATTCTTCAGAGAGTGAAATATTATTTGACGATGAAGAATTGAAAGTGTGGCTAGTATGGTAAAAAGAAAGAAAATAATACTGATAGCAGGATTGTTGATATTTTTATTAGTTAGATTATATACAAAGGGACATAGTATAGATGTTTATTTTAAAGCTAAATCATGGACCAAATATATAAAAAATAAAGACGCAGAAAAAATGGTGAAATTGTTTTGTTCAGATATTAAAAATAATAGTTATCATAATACATTAGAAGAATTAGTAGTAGCATTTGAGTTTATTGATGGCGATATCGTAAAATGTAAATATAAAGGAGAGGGTGGAAGGCAAGAAACGATAGAAGACTATGAGACTGTATTTTATCGATGTTATCCAGAATATTTTATTGAAACAAGTAAAGGTAAAAAATTTACGTTAATTATTAGTTATAGCTATATATGGAAAGAAGAAAAAGAGAGAGAAGGTATTGAGCAAATTCGAATAATCAATTATGAAGGAAGTAACGTATATTTGGGAAAAGAGGTATGTGTAGGGAAACAATATAGTATTCATGATTGAATAATTTATCTATCCAGCAGGGTATACCTGCTGGATATTTTATTGCATGGATGCGCGTTTCTGTTTGTTATGACAATGATGTCTACACAAGCTTAGAAACTTTTCTAAGGACAGGTCCGATTATGGCAGCTGCAATAATCTTGATTGTATCACCAATCAAAAACGGATATACACAAAGTGAAAGTGAGGCAGATATGCTCATGCTCTGCTGATATGAGAACCATAATGTACCCAGTAAATAATTAAAGAAAAGTCCCATAATCATTCCGATTACTGACATATAAATCTTCCCCTCAAACTTGTTATTAATATACCCACAGATTAAAGGAATAAAGATAAATCCTAACAGATATCCACCGGTAGGACCTGCAACCTTAGCGAAGCCGCTTCCATAGTTTGAAAAAACAGGCAGTCCTACAATACCTATTAACAAATATACCATATAAGTAACAGTACTATATTTCATATCAAGCACATAGGCTGTCAGATATAGAATGAAATTTGTTAATGATATTGGAACAAGATTTCCCGGAAGGGGTATTGATAATGGAGCTATAATACAAAGGATAGCTGCCATAAGTCCACAAGTTACCATGTTTTTTGTTGATATTATATTTTTAGTCATAATTTCCTCCAAATCGTTATTATATTATAATGATTACACAGATTATACTCACTAATTTCAATATTGTCAACCATATAAATAAAATGGTAAACAATTTGAAAATGAATGGGGAATATGGTAGAATAATGTCAGTTATTGATTTTTTAGAGGGGGGATGAAATGAATAAGAAATTGCAAAGAAAATTTAATATTGTTATTCTTATTGCTACCATTTTGTTTGGAGTATATGGTACGAATATGCTTTTATATAAGAATAAATCAGATTCGAAAGAATATATGAGATTGTTAAGCAATCAAAAGTGTGCAGAGGTAGAGTATGAAATTATTAATATTAATGAGAATGTAGATTTGCTTGCGGAATATATATATGAAAAAGTTACAAGTATTGATGTGCTTGAAGATGAGGATAGAAGGAAAGAACTTAACAGATATCTGGAGGATTTGTCTATATATGCATTAAAAGGAATGAAAGTACCTGGAACAATATATACAAGATGGGCTCCGGAAGTGGTAAGAAATGGAATTGATGGTTTTTTTCTACAACAGGTCGATGGGAAAATCGAAAGATTAGAGATTACTAATTTACTGGAATATAATCCGAGTGACGTAAGCAGAGTTGGATGGTATTACATTCCAATTCAGACGGGCGCACCGGTATGGCTTGATCCATATATGAATCTTAATAATGATATGAAGATGATATCATATGTTATGCCTATATATCTGGATAACAAGCCGGTTGGTGTGGTTGGTATGGATATTCAGTTGGATTCTATTATTAAGAAGGTAGAGGAACTGGAAATATATAAGACTGGATTTGCAAGACTTTTGGATGTTAATGGAAAAGTATTGTGTAATGAAGATAAGAGTACAAAAGGGCTAATGAAAATAAGTCGTTTGCTGTGTAACAATATGGAGTTGGTGATATATGCATCAGACAGTGAAGTGTATAGGGAAGTATATAAGCCTATTGTCATAGCGTTATTAATAATATATTCTGTGCTTTTGGTAGTTTTTCTTGTAGTTACATATATTAACAAAAGAGAATTATACAGAGTGAGACAGACCGGGAAGATTAGACGAATCAGAAGACGGATACTGGTTGCAGGTGTTATGGCGGTGATTGTCGTTCAGGTAGTTTTTTCGGCGTATAAGATTGGAATCCTGACTCCGAGTCATAAGGTGACACCAGCAAAGAATACTTATACGACTACATATAAGGTAGTAGGAGATATAGATTTTGCACCGTTTTCATACGTTGATGATGACAATAATTACAAGGGGTATGATGTTGAACTTATCAATGAAATTGCTAACCGTAACAATTTTAATATTGAAATCGAGCTTATGAGCTATAGGGAAGCAATTGATATGATGGAGAACAAAGAGGCTGATATCATTTTGGGATATAGTGATTTTTCATCAGATAAAGATGATAATATAACCGGTTCTATAGTGAGTTGTTATGATACTTATGTATTATATGGACGAGAGAAAATAGATTCGCTGTCAGAGTTGCTGGATAAGAGAATAGCAAAGGTTGACGGTGTTGTGCAGTCGGATGTATATGGTCTTGCGCAGAATGCAGAGAGTTATCCAAGATATAAGGAAGCTGTTAAATCTGTTGAAGAAGGCGTTAATGATTATGTTATTATCAGGAAATCTGTAGCAGAGTGTATGATAGAGGAACTAGGGTACACAGATCTTGTTCAGGTGTATGATTTGATAAATGGTGATATTTCGGTAGGCGTAAGAAAAGATAAGAAGGATTTATTAAAGATTATTAATAGTACACTAGAGGATATGAAGAAGGATGGGACAATTGGGGAATTAAAAAATAATTGGCTTGAAAGTACTGATACATCAAAGAATATTGCTTTTGTTATTTCAGAGAATCGTGGATTCTATGCAGGGACTTATGTTATTATTTTAGCTCTTACAGTAATACTGTTTTTCGATTTCTATTTTTCTAAGAAAAGAGAACTTACGGAGAAATCTGAGACGGATGCGCTTACCAAGATTTTAAATCGTGGTGGTGGTGAGAGGCGTATGAGAATGTTGTTAGATAAGAATATTTCAGGGATGTTCTGCCTTATGGATGTAGACAAATTCAAAGGAATTAATGATACATACGGACACGCAACCGGGGATAAGGTGCTATATGAGATAGCGAGTTGTCTATGCCGGGCTTTTAGAGACAGAGACATAATAATGCGTCTTGGAGGCGATGAGTTTGCTGTGTATGCGGTTGGTGTAACTGATATTGAAGAAGGCGGGCGTATTCTTAATCGTCTGTTTACATATGTGAATGGAATTGATATTGATGGTGTTGAGAAGGAAACAGTCTCGCTTAGTGTGGGAGTAAGTATTAAAAAGCCTGAAGATAACCATACATTTGAGGAATTATACAAGATTGCAGATAAACAGACATATGTGAGTAAGCAATCAAATGGAAACAAATATAATTTTGGGTAATGGAGACATTACCCAATTAATTTTTGAATGGAGACTAGTATAAATGAAGCAGATGACAGAGCTTGAAAAGCATTATAACAAATTCAATGAAGATAAGCGGCTTCTTAGAAAACATGGGCAGGTGGAATATATAACTTCGATGAAGTATATTCACAAATATTTAGACGTTTTATTAGAGGAAAAGGAAAAAAATGAGATTAAGCTTCTTGATATCGGAGCAGGTACAGGAAGATACAGCGTTGCACTGGCAGAGGAAGGATATGATGTCACAGCAGTTGAGCTGGTAAAATATAATCTTGGTATTTTGAAGTCGAAAAACAGCACAGTTAATGCTATGCAGGGAAATGCCCTCAATCTAAAAAAGCTGGCAGATGACACTTTTGATTTGACACTTTTATTTGGCCCAATGTACCATCTCTACACATATGAGGACAAGCTTAGGGCGCTTAATGAAGCAAAGAGGGTTACAAAACCCGGTGGATATATACTGGTTGCATACTGTATGAATGAGTATGGTGTTATCACATATGGTTTTAAAGAAAATCATGTGTTGGAGTGTCTTGAGGATGGAAGGTTAACAGAAGATTTTAAATGCGTAGCCACAGAAAAAGAGCTATATGACTATATGAGACTGGAGGATATAGATGCGGTCAATAAGGGGGCGGATCTTAAAAGAGTCCAGATAATATCGGCAGATGGCCCTGCAGATTATCTTAGAACCTACCTGAATGCAATGGATGAGGAGACATTTAGCAAGTTTGTGGAATATCATTTGTCAACCTGTGAGAGACCAGAGTTGTTAGGTGCAGGTGCACACACACTTGATATTTTGAAAAAATAATACTATTATATAGGTACATTTACAGAAAGGAAAGTGCATGAATATGCACGGGTGAAATTATGGGAAAAATTTTTAAATTTCAGCAGGATGTAGACACTGATCAGATTATAGCATCACAGTACCTACTCTTTTCGACAATAGATGAAATGAAAGCGTATACTTTTGAATCACTGGATCCGGACTTTGCATCGAATGTACAGCCGGGTGATTATGTGGTTGCATCAGAGAATTTCGGTTGTGGTTCATCAAGAGAACAGGCGCCATCAGTGCTTAAAGCACTTGGTGTAAAGGCAGTAATCGCAAAATCCTTCGCAAGAATTTTTTATAGAAATGCTATTAATATCGGGCTGCCGGTTATCGTTTGTAAAGAGTTACATGACAAGGTAAATGCCGGAGATGAAATGGAACTTGATATGAAGGAAGGCGTTGTAAGAGTTGGTGACAAGGAATATGCCTGTACAAAGCTTCCTGAATATATGCAGGGTATTTTGGACCAGGGCGGTCTTATTGCATCACTTAACAAGGAGGATTAGACAATGGGAATGACAATAGCACAGAAAATAATTGCAGCGGCAGCAGGCGTTGGCGAAGCTAAAGTTGGAGATATACATACAGTTGAACTCGACAGATTGATGAGTAATGACGGAACAACACATCTTACAATTGATATGTTTAACAAGCTTAAGAATAAAAAAATAGCAGATGTTGATAAATTAGTATGGATTGTGGACCACAATGTTCCATGCGACAGCGTAAAGACTGCAGCCTCTCACAAGAAGATGAGAGATTTTGCAAAGGAATACGGCATTAAGTTCTATGAAGGTGCCGGAGTGTGTCATCAGGTGATGATGGAAAATCATGTAACAAGTGGCGAGCTTATATTTGGTGCAGACAGCCATACATGTGCTTATGGCGCAGTTGGAGCGTTTGGTACAGGTGTTGGATGTACAGATTATTTGTATGCAATGGTAACAGGAAAATCATGGTTATTAGTTCCTGATACACTGAGATTTAACTTGACAGGAAAGCTTCCGGAGGGTGTTTACGCAAGAGATTTGATTCTTACAATTATCGGTCAGATAGGTGCAAATGGTGCTAACTATATGGCTATGGAATTTGGCGGAGAAGGACTTAAGACACTCAATATGAGTGACAGAATTGCCATTTGCAATCTTTGCGTAGAAGCTGGTGCCAAGACAGCTCTTATGGAAGTGGATGATATTACAAGAGAATATTTAAAGGAACACGGAAGAACACCAAAGTATGAGTTTAAGAGTGATGATGATGCACAGTTTGCAAAAGTATATGATATTGATTTATCTACAATCAAACCGATAGTTGCAAAGCCACACTTTGTAGACAGCGTTGTAGATGCAAAGGAATGTGTGGGAACTCATATTGATGAAGCCTTTCTTGGTTCATGTAACAACGGACGTATTGAAGATTTGAGAGCCGGAGCTAAGGTGATTGAAGGTAAAAAAGTTCATCCGCTTGTACGTTTTCTTGTAGTACCGGCAAGTGCATCAGTATATGAGCAGGCATTGGAGGAAGGACTTCTTAAGATATTTATGGATGCGGGAGCAATTGTAATGAATCCAAATTGCAGCGTATGCTGGGGAAGCTGTCAAGGTGTAATCGGTGAGAATGAAGTACTTATCAGTACAGGAACACGTAACTTCAAGGGACGTGCAGGCCACAAGGATTCATATGTATACCTTGCAAGTGCGGCAACAGTAACAGCATCAGCTATAAAAGGCGAGATTGCGACAGCAGATATGGTATAAGGAAAGAGGAGAACGATGGAAAAATTTACAGGAAAAATTTGGGTACTGGGAGATGATATCGACACAGATATCATTATTCCAACAGAATATTTGGCACTTAAGACAGTAAAAGATATGGCACCATATGCATTCTCACCACTCCGTCCTGAGCTTGCCGGTCAGATTAAGGATGGCGATATAATCGTTGCTGGTAAGAATTTTGGATGTGGTTCATCAAGAGAGCAGGCGCCTGAGATTATAAAGGCACTTGGAATCAAATGTGTAATTGCAAAATCTTTTGCCAGAATTTTCTTTAGAAATTCAATAAATAATGGACTTTTACTAATAGAGAACGAAGATTTAAGAGACGCTGTAGCTGAAGGGGATGAGATAACAGTCAATCTTGGAGAGAGTATTGAACATGCAGGAAAGACATATGAGATCGCTTCATTGCCGGAAAATCTTATGGACATCATTAACGCAGGCGGACTTGTAAAAGCAATGCGTAAGTTAAATGGACTTGATTAGGAGGAAAGTTATGGGTCAGACAATAATAGAAAAAATCATAAAAAATAACACAGGCATGGATGTAAAGCCTGGTGACATCGTAACAGTTAACGTAGACAGAGTAATGATTCATGATATTTTCATTCCTTTTGTAGCTTCGAAGTTTGAAGAGATGGGATTCAAAAAGCTCTGGGATGCAGACAAGGTTGTGTTAATATATGACCATCTTGTACCAGCCAGTCAGGTAGATGATACAAGACATTTTAAGGTTGGTAATGAGTTCGTAGAAAAATATGGAATGAAGAATATTCACAGAGCAGATGGGATATGTCATCAGCTTATGACAGAAGCAGGTTATGTAAAGCCTGGTAACATTGTATTTGGTACAGACAGTCACACTACAACTTACGGTTGTGTGGGAGCATTTTCATCAGGTATAGGATACACAGAGATGGCAAGTATTCTTGGAACAGGTACCATGTGGGTTAAGGTTCCGGAGACGATTAAGGTAAATATCAACGGAAAGCTTCCTGATAATGTAATGGCAAAAGATATTATTCTTAAGCTTATAGGAGATCTTGGAGCGGATGGAGCAACATACAAGGCGTTGGAATTTGCGGGGGATACAGTGGCTGATATGTCAGTTGCGTCTCGTATGTCTATGTCTAATATGGCAATAGAAGCAGGAGCAAAATGTGCACTTTTCACACCGGATGAAAAGACAGCTAAGTATTGCGAAATCGAATTGTCTGAAGAACAGAAAGATTTAGTTGGAGATGCTGATGCAACATATTGCAAGGTGATTAACTACAATGCAGAAGATTTTGTGCCGGTAATGGCATGTCCTTCAAATGTGGACAATGTTAAGCCTGTAGCTGAACTTGCAGGAAAAGAGATAGATCAGGTATTTATCGGCTCATGTACAAATGGAAGACTTGAGGATTTAATGGCAGCAGCCGAGATTCTCAAAGGAAAGAAGGTAGCACCTTTTGTTAAGCTTATAGTAACACCGGCAAGCCGAAAGATATACACAGAGGCCATGGAGAATGGAACAATGGATATCCTTGTAAAAGCTGGAGCGATAATAACACATCCGAGCTGTGGTCTTTGTTGTGGCAGGACGGGTGGTATTCTAACGGACGGTGAGACAGTAGTGGCTACTAATAACCGTAACTTCCTTGGAAGAATGGGAACATCAAAGGTTTCAATTTACCTTGCATCACCTAAGTCAGCAGCAGCGTGTGCTATAGCAGGAAAAATTGTGGAACCATAAAAAATATATAAAGTTTTGGGCACATCAAAAGTGATTATGCTAAATGGCAGGAATTATAAGGCATCAATCAGATGTGCTAAAAAGTATGCAGGAAAAATATATTATTCAATTGCTCTTGACATATACAAATAATTATATTATTCTTGTAAAGACATAATTTGACTGGAAATAAGGAGAATAAAATGTGGAACAAGATATACGTTGCTTTTGTAGTGGTAATGGTTGCGGTGATTGTTGTTGCATTAGCTAATAGGGCAGGTGTATTTGAACTCAGAAAGAGTAATACAGAATCTGAGTCAGATACACCTGTATCTGTGTCTGTTAATAGTAATGAAGATAATGATAAGAATACACTGGCGGATGGGCAAACAGAATTGACTGTACATTCAGATACAAAGGATTTATTGATATATGAAATAGGAGAAAAAGCTAAATGCAGTTTTGTTCCAATAGAGATAAGAACTGATAATCCAGACGAAGCTGCAAAGAGAATGAAAGAGTTTGGATTCCAGGTCAATTCAGTAGAATATAGAGAAGTGATTAATACAATACCTGATAATCTTAAAGGAAAGATAACTGGCATAAACACTGAAGGTTTACCGGAAATAGATGGTCATATATTTGTTGTTGTTAATATAACAATAACTAATGATAATTATGAACATTATACTTTCTGGACAAATAATGTTTATCTTGCTAAAATGTCTGATATGGAAAATGACTCTTCTATGATGTGTTTTTATGGTGATTTGTCTAACTGGTATGACAGAAGTTATTTTGGGGTGCAGATACCTGCAAAGGGAGAATTTACGGCAGATTTTGTTTATTCCGTGCAAAGTAAACTCATTGAATCAGATATAGGTCTGGTAATACATCCTTCTGGGATGGATAATGATTATGAAGGCGCAGCAATAGTTCGTCTTGGAAAAATCAAAAAGGATTAATATATGAATATATTTCGAATTGAACTAAAAAGAGCTTTCACTAATATAAGGTTTTATATAGCGTTGCTCGTTGGAATGTTGATAATAACACTGCATTTGATAGATATAATACCAGAGATGATAAATAGCTATGAATGTGACGGAGAATTTGTGAAGACTACATTTTATGTATGGATAGGTGCAGGTACATATAAATGGCATACCTATTTATACTTTTTAATTTTTCCCTTAATTGCGACACTTCCATATGGAATATCAACCTTTACTGACAGGAAGAACTGTGTGGATTTTCAATATATGACAAGATGTGGAAAAATGAAGTATTATAGTGCAAAATATATAGCTGTGTTTTTGTCAGGCGGATGTGTGGTTGTTTCGCCACTTGTTGTAAATTTTTTAGTGTGCACACTTTTCTTCCCCTTATTAACACCAGAGGTTACATCTGCTATGTATAGTGTTACAGGTGACACTATGATGCATGAGTTGTTTTATTCTGTTCCGCTATTGTATCTTGCAATATATATGATTATTATATTTATGTATTCAGGACTGTATGCGACGCTTACTATGATTGTGTCAGATATGACAGAATATAGATTTGTAGCTGAAGTGGGCTCTTTTTTTATATATGTATTTATAATATCTTTTTTTGATATCTTTGAGATGTCAGAATATATGCCAGTTTATTATCTGATACCGGGATATTCAAGTATAAGTGCAAAAATAGTATTTGCGGAAATGGCAGTGCTTGCGCTAATAACATTCGGATATGTATTTGTGAAAGGAAAGAGGAATTGAGAGCAGCGATAAAGTTGAGAAAATGTTTAACATATATGTTGCTGTTACAAATTGTATGTTTATTACAAATTATTATGATTGCATATATGGAAACACAAATATATGGTAACAGAGTTAAATGCTGTGCTGCTGATATGGTTCTTACCATAAATAAAAACTGGATCGTGTTTATGGTGTTTGTTTTTATTATATGTATGTATATTAAGTGGGAGGATTTGCCGGATTTTATGCCTTGCTATATGATTAAATATAATAAAAGAACCACGGTTTTAAATATTCAGTATTTTAAAATGCTTATTATTGTAATGATAAGTGTAGCATATGTATTATTATCTTTAAATTTGTGGTCAGGATATCTGGGATTTTATAGCATTAACTGGGAAAAAAACAGTTCGTACTATTATGAAGTGATGAAAGCCTCAACTGATATATCATATGTGAATGTTATTGTTAAAAGTTATGTATCACTGACAGTTAGCATTGTTTTGTATGTAAGCGTGTTTAAAATATTTGAGTGGATAGACAAGATAGTATACGCGTTTGCAATTATTGTTGCTATGTTAATATGTAACATAGAGTATGTGAAACCAACTGTTCATTATGGTAATATAACTAGTGAGTTATTTAATGTTAGCGAAGTTTACATACAGCTTGAACTTGTTGTGATTATGTTTATTTTAAATAGAGTTATTATTAAGAAGATAGAGTGAAAATGAAAAAAATATATATTCCATTTTTTATCATAATTATATACGTTTTAGCTACAGCAGTTAATGTGTCTGGTGGACACATTAAGGATATGAGTTTTATTGATTTTTTGATAATAATGTTTGCTGGAAATAAGTATTCTCAGACGACAAAAGATATGACAGATATTATATTTTCTGTACCCATGATATATTTGTTTATAAATATATATGTGTCGGTCTTGGTTGGATATGTGTATCAAGAAGAATTAGATGTATATGGTACCAATTATTTATTGAAAAGAAAGAGTCGTGCAAATTGGTGGAGAACAATATGGTTTAAATGCTTATTAGTGATATTTAAACTTTATATGGTCTGTATTTTGACACTCTTCATAGTGTCTATTTTTTTCGGTGGATTAACCTTTGATTTTGATTACGAAATACTTATGACAATTTATGGAGATGGTGATTTTTTAAAAGAAAAAATAGAGATAGATAGTGTGTTTATTGTTGTAGCTTGTATGGTGATGCCTGTTTTAGTGTCAATTGCTGATAGCTGTATTCAACTTGTGATATCCTGTGCAAGTGCACCGATATACGGTGTTGTTATGGTTGCGATAATTCTTGTTATTTCGGTTTATTGTTGTAACAACTTACTAATTGGGAACTATTGGATGTTACTTAGAAGCGAGGTTGTGGTTACAAATACAGTTAATATGTATTTTGGTGTTGTGGCAATGAGTATGATAATTTTTTCGGGATATTTTTTGGGGAGAATTATTTTTAGAAAGAAAGATTTTTATTAAGGAGAAAGAAAATGCATATAGAGATAAATGGAGCAACCAAGATAATAAAGGGTGTTACCATATTAGATGACATTAAAATTGAAATGAACGGTGGGAAAATATATGGAATAAGAGGTGTTAATGGTTCAGGTAAAACTATGCTTATGAGAGCTATAAGCGGACTTGTAAAGCTTACACGTGGACAGATAATAATTAATGGAAAAATAGTCGGAAAAGATATAGAATTCCCAGAAAGTGTTGGGTTACTTATTGAAAATCCTGGACTTATCGATAATTGTACCGGTTATGAAAATATAAAAATGCTAGCTAGCATAAAAAAAATTACAAGTGATGATGCAATTAAAAGATATATGAAGCTGCTTGGACTTGATAGTGATGATAAGAAAAAGGTTAAGAAGTATTCTTTGGGAATGAAGCAAAAAGTAGGTATTATTGAGGCGTTTGTGGATGATCCCGATCTTGTGATTTTGGATGAACCTTTTAATGCACTTGACTCCAAAACTGTAAAAATATTGGAGAATATAATAAAGGAATATGTTAACGATGAAAGAATTATATTAATTTCTTGCCATGATTCTCAAATTTTAGAGAGAATATGTGATGAGATAATATATATAGAAGAGGGAAAGATTGTTGAACAGGAAGATTAAATTATTAATTATGATGGTAGTAGTTTTTATAGGAGTGGGGCTTACTGTTAGAATATATTACGTAAATAAAAATGTAAAAATTATTAAAGAAGAGTGTTTTGTTAATGTGCCGTTTACAGTAAACAATGTTCTGTATACAGTGGTTGAGTATTCTGCTAGAGAAGATAAGAACTTCGAGGAATGTGTTGTTTTGGACGTAAAAATCAACATAAAAAACAATTCGGAATCAGATCAAGAATGTGATTTTACAGAGATAATGCTAGATTATAACGACAATTGTAAGAATGTAAGTATGGATGCTTTTTATCAGATGTCCCAGCAGGAGGCAGGTCTATGTACAATTACTCCACCCGGCGATGAATTTGATGTTGTGTTACCATTTTTGATTAATAAAGGACAATTGAATAATGGTTCGACAGTAGATTTTAATAAGGCACAATTAGTATTTTCATTATATCCGACCAAAAAATATATGAATCTACATACTTGACATATAGTCTTTTTATGGTGTACTCTTAATCTATAATCTTCAGGGAAGGTGAAAGTCCTTACCGGCGGTAAAGCCCGCGAGCCGATTTGGCATGATTCGGTGTGATTCCGAAGCCGACAGTACAGTCTGGATGGAAGAAGAGATGATATGGATTTATTGCATATAATAGCTCTCCCTGAATATCAGGGAGGGTTTTTTTGTGCCAAAAAATATCGAAGAAAAATATATGTTAAGAGCAATAGAACTTGCAAAGAAGGGACTTGGACACACTAATCCAAATCCACTTGTAGGCGCAGTAATTGTAAAAGACGGTGTTGTCATAGGTGAAGGATATCATGAGAGGTATGGAGAGCTTCACGCTGAGAGAAATGCTATAGCATCGCTAAGAGAGAGTGCAAAGGGTGCTACCATATATGTGACTTTGGAGCCGTGCTGCCACTATGGTAAGACGCCGCCATGCACAGAGGCGATAATCGAGCAGGGAATAAGTACCGTAGTAATAGGTTCGAGAGATCCAAATCCTCTCGTGGCAGGTAAGGGTGCTAAGCTGCTTAGGGAAGCGGGCATCGAAGTTATAGAGGATTATATGATAGAAGAGTGCGATAAACTTAATGATGTGTTTTTTTATTATATAGAGAATAAGCTGCCGTATGTGACCATGAAGTATGCAATGACACTGGACGGAAAGATTTGCACAAGAACAGGTGATTCTAAGTGGATAACAGGGGAAAAATCACGAGAGTTTGTGCATAAAAGCAGGGCTTACAATGTAGGAATTATGATAGGAATTGGAACAGTGTTAGAAGATAATCCAATGCTTAACGTAAGAGGGGATAATAGTGCCAGACAGCCTGTAAGAATCATCATAGACAGCAGACTTAGAATTCCACTTGATTCTAATATCTGCAAAACTGCCTGCGAGTATAATACCATAGTAGCGTGTGCGGTTGATGAGAGTGATAATAACTATGCTGACAAAATAAATAGTCTTGAGGGATTGGGAATAGAAGTTATTAATGTGCCTGATGGAGACAAGGTTGACTTAAAGAAACTAATGATGATACTTGGAGAGAAGAAGATAGACAGTATTCTGTTAGAAGGTGGAGGTACTCTCAACTACAGCGCATTGAAGGCGGGGATTGTAAACAAGGTTCAGGCTTACATTGCACCGAAATTCTTTGGTGGTGTTATGGCAAAGACACCTGTTGAAGGAGCAGGCATTGAATATGTGGATGATTCATTTGTTTTCGAATATGATAATATGCAGATTTTTGATGAAGATATCATGATTGAATACAAGGTTAAGAAGAAATAGAGGTGATTAATTTTGTTCACAGGAATAGTGGAAGAAATTGGAACGATTAAGCGCTTCAATATAAGTGGAAATAGTGGTCGTATAGAGATTGAAGCAAAAAAAGTACTTGAAGGTACAAAAATCGGTGACAGTATAGCTGTTAACGGTATCTGCCTTACAGTTGTATCTATGAGTGACAGTTCGTTCTGCGCCGATGTTATGGCAGAGACAGTCAGGAGAAGTAGTCTGTCAGAATTGTCAGAGGGTGACAGTGTAAATCTTGAGAGAGCTATGGCGGCTGATGGGCGATTTGGCGGTCATATTGTATCAGGTCATATAGATGGAACAGGAGTTATAGTGTCGAAGGTTCAGGAAGAAAATGCTGTCTGGGTTACTATTGAAGCCCCTGAAGAGATACTGAATTATATAGTAGAAAAGGGGTCGATTTGTATCGATGGAATTAGTCTTACAGTTGCTTCGGTTTCTGATAGAGACTTTAAGGTGTCGGTTATTCCTCATACCGGTGAGGAGACAACTCTTCTTAAGAAAAAAACAGGGTTAAAAGTCAATCTCGAGAACGACATAATAGGAAAATATGTTGGTAAGCTAATGAATATATCTGGTGGTGAGAAGAGGACAAGTAATATAACTATGGATTTTTTGATTGAGAATGGATTCTAATTCTAACAGGAGGAAAAAATGAGCGAATTTAAGTACAATACTATTCCGGAAGCGCTTAAGGCGTTGCAGGAAGGAAAAATTATTCTGGTTACAGATGATCCGGAAAGAGAAAATGAAGGCGATATGATATGTGCGGCACAGTTTGCTACTCAGGAAAACATTAATTTTATGGCTTCTTATGCCAAGGGACTTATATGTACGCCTATGAATGAAGAGATAGCAGGTCAGTTGGGACTGCCACCTATGGTTGAGAATAACACTGATAATCATTCTACGGCATTTACGGTGGCAATCGACCATATAGACACAACAACAGGTATATCGGCAGCGGAGCGTTCTTATACAATGATGAAGTGTGCAGATGAGAACACAAAGCCGGAAGAACTTAGAAGACCCGGACATGTATTTCCGCTAATCGCAAGAGATGGTGGAGTGCTTGTACGGGACGGACATACCGAAGCGACAGTTGACCTTATGAGACTGGCGGGGCTTAGACAGTGTGGTGTGTGCTGTGAGATTATGGAAGATGACGGAACTATGATGAGAACACCTAATCTTCAAAAAATGGCACAGAAATATAATCTTGTGTTTATTACAATCAAGGATTTACAAAACTATATCAGAATACATGAAAAACATGTGGTGGCAGAGGCGGTTGCAAAGATGCCTACTAAATACGGCGAGTTTATGATTCATGGCTATGTGAATGACATAACAGGAGAGCACCATGTAGCCTTGGTTAAAGGGGATATCGGTGATGGGCGTGACGTTTTGTGCCGCGTACATTCTGAATGTCTTACAGGCGATGTGTTTGGCTCACTCAGATGCGACTGTGGCAACCAGTTAGAAAAAGCCATGGAGCAGATTGAGAGAGAAGGCCGTGGCATTCTTCTCTATATGAGACAGGAGGGAAGAGGAATCGGTCTTATCAACAAGCTAAAAGCCTACAAGCTTCAGGAGGAAGGCGCTGATACGGTTGAGGCAAATATAAGACTTGGCTTTGCTCCTGACCTTAGAGAGTACTGGGTAGGAGCTCAGATTCTGTCAGACCTTGGAGTTAAATCACTTAACCTGCTTACAAACAATCCTGATAAAGTATATGGACTTTCAGATTTTGGTATCGAGATAACGAAGCGTGTTCCGATTGAGATTGACCCTCAAAAATATGATGCTTTTTATCTTAAGACGAAGCAGGAGAAGATGGGACATATTTTTAATAAAATAAAATTATAGAAAGGAATAAAGACATGAGAAACATTAATTTAGTTGAAGGAAAAGTAGTAGCAAAAGAAGGAATGAAGGTGGCGATAGTTGCCTCGAGATTTAATGAGATTATCGTTAACAAATTACTTGGTGGTGCAGTTGACGGACTTGTAAGACATGGAGTGGAAGAAAACAACATAACTGCTGTCTGGGTTCCAGGCGCATATGAGATTCCTGTAGTTGCAAAGAAGCTTGCATTATCAAAGAAATACGATGCAGTTATCTGCGTGGGTGCTGTAATCAGAGGTGCTACAACTCATTACGATTATGTATGTAACGAGGTGTCAAAGGGAATTGCCCAGGTTTCGCTTGAGACAGGAGTACCAGTGCTCTTTGGCGTAGTTACAACAGAAAATATTGAGCAGGCGATTGCAAGAGCCGGAAGTAAAGCCGGTAATAAGGGCTATGATTGTGCTTTATCAGCAATTGAAATGGTTAACTTGATGGAACAGATATAGAAAAAACTCGCCGGATTTAAAAGTCTGGCGAGTCTTTTTGTTATTTCTTTGCGCTTTTGCGACGCTTTTTCTTATTCTCATACAGCATAAGGTCAGCGGCTGAAAGCATCCTGTTAAGTTCTATTGTATCGGAATATTTAGATACCGAATAACCAATTGATATTTCTATGTAGTATGGTTTCTCAGATATAGTGTTAAATGTCTGAGCACATGTAGCAATTCTATCGCATATGGTTTTGCATAAATCTTCTCTGGAGATTACTGCCAGAGCTGCAAATTCATCGCCGCCAATTCTTCCTATAACATCTGTATTTCTTAGGCTTTCTTTTAAATATTTTGCAGCCTGTTTGATAGCAAAGTCACCCTCCTGATGACCAAATTCATCATTTATCTGTTTTAGGTGGTCAAGATCTGCATATATGCACAGAATGTAACAGTCTGTGGCACCGTTAACTTTGTCAATTGCATTTTCAAGAAAACCACGTCTGTTATAAAGACCGGTTAACTCATCTTTTTCGGAAATCATGCTAAGTATTTCGTTTCTGCTCCTTAACATAGACATAGCTGTCTCTAATTCTTCCTGTATCTTAATCTGATTCTTGGTAAGCTCGATGAACTGGAAAGCACTTCCTATATGCTGAGCAACACTGTACATACTGGTTATGTTGTCGGTAGTCATCTGACAGACCAGAATACCGTATATTCGGTTGCTGGCAAAAAGTGTGTAGGCTGCCATATTCTTTGCATCATCAAAACTCAAAATGTCAGTCAGACCATTATCTGATGAAAGAGTTGTATGCCCGCCTGAATATTGAATGATTCCATTTTCGATTTTGGATACCAGATTAAGCTTTTCAGGACATGTCCATATATCAATAGAGTCATTGTCGAACGGCTCCGGAAGCAGGAAAAGATAAGCGTTATCTATTGTCATAAATCTCAGTCGTTCCATAAGACAGTTATACATTCTACGCTCGTCTTTGTAGTGAGCAACAAGCTCTCTGTTAACAAAAGGTGTTGTCCAGATATTTCGCTGGAGAGCATCAATTCTGTTGTTGGTCTGAACAATCATAATGGTATCAGTGTAGTCAATTATTTGAAGGATCAAATTTGTAAGCTCTAACTGTTTATTCTCATCCTTTTGCAGATTCATCGTGTTTGTAAGCTTTCTGCCTGTCGAAAATAAGAAATTGTTAATTGAGAGTTTGTCTGATTCTGTAATTGTCCTTATTGTCATTTTGATAAAATCCATATCATAGCTTGCGGGCTTATCACTTACAAACTCTTTAATGATATGCGAGAGTAGGCTTTCGACCAGTTTGACAAGAGGAATATTCTCAGCCAAATTACTAATGTATAAGGTTGATTCCTCGATTATATCCTTTGCGATATCTGAAATCAATGTATCAATGTCGTATTCAGTTGAATAAGAGTTGTTCTGTCGAAGATCTTCCTTAGTACTTCCGCAGGATTCGCGATGTCTGAAATAGACAGGAGCCTTTTGATCAGAGTAATCATTATTATCTAACATTGCAAGAATCTTCTGCATTGCAAGAAATCCTAAATCGTAAGTGTTTTGTTCTACAGTGGTAAGTGCAGGAGAAACTGATTTGGCTTCAGGTATATTATCAAAGCCGGTGATTGCAATATCTTTACCCGGGATAAGTCCGCGAAGTCTACATTCCTCATATCCGGCGATAGCCATTGTGTCGTTGGCACATACGACGGCATTAATTCCTTTGTTGTTGTCCAATAATTTGCCAAACAGAGTAGCAGAATTCTTTGAATAATCGCCATATTCTATCATACTTTCATCAACGGAAAAATTGTGTTCGCTCATGACCTGAAGATATGCATTTAATCGTTCTCTTGAATCTTTGTTATTTTCTTTTGGTCCGCTAAGGTAAGCGATTCTCTTGCAGCCGTGTTCGTTGATAAGATGCTCCATACATTTGCGTATACCATCAGTGTTATCTGATATTATGCATGTGTAATCGTCAAATTCGTCACCTATTATAAGAATAGGAATATTCAAATCCTTGAATCTGCCAAAAAAGTCATGTTTAGATTCATCCATATAAAGATAAAAAGTCGAATATGCAATTATCAGTGCATCGAGCTTTCCGAGTTTTGCAAAATCAAAAATAGTGTTATATTGAAAAAGCTTAGTACGTGCTTCGCTTGAAGTCGTATCAAAATAGTGAAGCTCATCAAAGCAGTTAGCATGCGCTCCCATAAAGAAAATGGTATTTACATCATTATCCTCAATGGCGTGCAATAAACCGCTGACTAAATTGTCTGTATGTGTGGTAAAAATATTGCCTACAAGCACTCCGACTGTCATAAGTACCTCCGTAAAAAATAGTAAAAATCACAATGTCCAGTATCATAATTTTACAATATTTGGCTATATTGGTCAATCAAATATGTTCTTTCTATTGACAAATAAATATATACTTAATATAATCATTTGATAAATTTATAATTGAAAAAAGAAGGGAGACAGTTATGAGTGATTTGATATTGACTACTAGTGGGATTACAAAGAGCTTTAAGAGATTTAAGGCTGTTGATAATGTAGACCTACATATTGAGAAAGGTGCCATATACGGTTTTATCGGTAGAAATGGCGCTGGTAAGACAACGTTTTTAAAGATGATAGCAGGACTTTCATCACCTACATCAGGTAAGATAGAACACAACATTCCTAAGGAGAAAATAGGATGTCTTATTGAGAATCCGGGGTTATATCCTAATATGACTGCATACACCAATCTTGCAATCAAATGCAGGGCGTTTGGTATAACAGATGAGAGTTATATTAAGGATTTGCTTGAACTGGTTGGTCTTTCAGATACGGGCAAGAAGAAGACAAAACAGTTTTCTCTTGGTATGAAGCAGAGACTCGGTATCGCTATGGCTCTTGTCGGTGAGCCTGAATTATTGTTGCTTGACGAGCCAATTAACGGACTTGATCCACAGGGTATCATAGAAGTTCGTGAGACTATCCTTAAGCTTAACAAAGAGCGTGGAATCACGATTATGATTTCAAGCCATATTCTTGAAGAGTTGTCGAAAATAGCAACACATTACGGAATTATTGAAAAAGGTGAACTTATTCAGGAGCTTACAAGTGATGAATTATTCTCATTATGTAATGATAGAGTTACAATTAATGTAGATGATGTTAAGAAAGCAGAAGAAGTTCTTAAATCAATGGATGTAACTGATTATAAGGTTTCAGAAGATTCTAATATAGTCGTAAACGGCAATGTAGAGAACAGTGCTAAGATTAACAGAGCATTGGTAACTGCAGGAGTTGAAGTCAGTGAGATATATGTAAGAGGACAGCAGCTTGAGCAGTACTTTGTTGAATTAACAGGAGGTGGAATGAATGCTTAATTTGATAAGAATGGATTTATACAGAATGTTCAAGATGAAAAGCTTTTATGTTATTTTAATCATAATGGCTCTTTCAGTAGGATTTACTACTATTGTTATGAAACAGACAGTTAAGATGGTACAGGACAATCCTGAGCTTGAAGAGATGATGGAAGTGGAAGACGAACAGAGTATTGGAATAACTGTAAGTATGTCGGATGAGGGAGCTCTTACGGCGGATATGCTTTTGGTATCTAATATAAAGGGTATGACTGTTGCATTGCTTTTACTTATATTTGTGGTATTATTCTCAACTTCAGATTTTACTTCAGGTTTCATTAAGAATATTGGTGGACAGACAAAATCAAGACTGATGTTAGTTGGTTCTAAGTCAGTAGCAGTTGTTTTTTACACAGTATTTAATTTTGCTGCAACAATTGTATTCCAGTTAATAAGTAACCTTCTTTTTACAGGGGGTGTGGAGTTTCTCCATTTTGGAAAATCATTAAAGTTCATAGGAGTTGAGCTTGTGTTACATATCGCGTTGTCGCTTGCTGTTATGATGGTTGCGCTTTTAATCAGAAGCAATCTTATGACTATGATAATCGCAGTATTATCTACAATGGGATTCCCATCACTTATATACACAGCACTTAAGAAGCTCATTCCAGGTCATCCTGACATATCAGAATATATGGTTACTCCAAATATAATGGGACTTCAGCCGGACGATTATCAGAGAGTGTTGCTTATATCATTGGCATTTTTTGTAGTTGCCATTCTTGTGAGTGCGGTATCTTATAAGAAGAGAGATTTCGTATAGACATAAGAATAAGGGGAAATGGAAAGATGAGAAAAATTAAAATTTTAATAGTCACTACCTTGGTGGGAATTTTTGGATTTGGAAATAATTTTTGCTTCGCAGAAGATGACGGATATGATTTTATGAAGTTATTTGTGGAGGATCGCTTTATAGATGATAGGGATGCATGCGAATATATTGATAAGAAGATTGAAGATGACTTAGAGTCAAAGACAGGTATCGTTAATGAAAAGCTTGAAGAAAAACTGAACAGTTGTGGCTATTTTGATGAAGATATTGAGAGACTTGATGAACATGATATCGCATCTCTTGACGGAACAGATTTGGATAATATCACAGTTTTGACTGAATACTATGCAATTCCTGATACGAAAGACAATGAGATAATGATTAAATTAACTTCTAACGAAGTAGATGAACTTATCGCATCTAAATATTACGGTAAGGATGTCGATATGGATTCCGTTGTATATGAAAGAGTTAAGGATGAGTATTTAAAAGGGGCAGAAAAATATGCGTACATTAAGAAATCTTTAATTTTATCAAAAACAGACATCTATTATCATACGACAGATGATGAGAAGGAGAATTTTTATCAATTAATTGAATCGTTGACATTTGTTGTGATGCCTGCAAGCAGAGGGATTGACGAGTATAAAATTAATCTGACGAATATAGAATATGAGATGGCTGACCCGGGTGTTTGGGATGACTTAAGAGAACAGGGGCATGATTTGGAATATATTGCTACATCAGTATCTAAAGTATATGACGAAGAGAAATATCTCATATCAAAGAAAGAAAAAGAGAATTATACATTAACTAAAAACATTAGAGAAGAACAGACAGATATTAGAAAAGTAGACAATAGAGAGGCTCAATTATCGAATGGACAATACGAGGTGAACAGAACAAATCTCGCAGGAGTAAATGATTTGTTGGATGATAAGGTTCACGATACAAAAGAGGGAAAAGAATACACGAATTATTATAATGAGACTATAAAAGTGAGATTGTATTTGATCCCTATGTATGAATTGAGTGACAGAGTGTATATAAGCGAAGAGTATAAGCATTCTGTAAAGGAAGCGAAGAAGGAAGGCATACTAGAGAATAAGTTCTTTTATGCAGGTATGGCAACTGTTATTATAGTAATGGTGGCAATCATAATTTTGTGTAAGAAAAAGAAAACAAAATAGGTAAAAAAAGCAGCTATGGGTTTTGCTCATAGCTGCTTTTTTATATGTAGTTGCCTGCATTTTTGATTGTGATTCCTCTTACAATTGTGTCTATAGCCTCTGTAATGGCATCGGCAGGCTTGATTGCTACACTTTTAGAGAAGTCGTCAGAGTAGAATTTTGCTAAAGATGCTTCAAAGATGCATCTGATAATAACAGGATTAACTGTTTTGAATATTCCATCCTCCTGACCGTCTGTAATCACTAACAACAGGGTCTTCCATATCTTATCAACACGCTTTGTAAATAAAGTATTTATTTCTGGGTAAGATACCTTAGATAAGGAGAAATTCGGTGAGTAAAAATCTGCAATATTATATAGAAGCTTTGACAGCTTAACAACCGGTGACAGTGTATGGTCTGTTACAATGGTTTGCTGCAAATCATCCAGCTGGTCAAAACAGTAGTTAATCATCTGCTCAAACATATCTTCTTTGCTTTTGAAAATAGTATATATTGTTTTTTTACTAATGGATAAATCTTTTGCAATATCATCCATTGTGATTTTTTGCCCTTTTTCTTTGTATAACCTCAAGTATGAAGTTATTATTTTGGTTTTGTCATTCATAATAACCTTCCGTTCTGTTTTTTAACAGAATTGTACACAAATTTTGTTATATGGTCAATGGGAATGTGAAAATAGTATACGGTTTTAAACTTCTGTGCATAATACTTATGTTTTTCCACATAATAACATCATATCTTGAAAACTAAGGTTATGGAGGGAAATGCAATTATGAAGGCAACAGGAATTGTTCGAAGAATAGATGATCTGGGAAGAGTAGTCATTCCAAAGGAGATCAGAAGAACTTTGCGGATCAGAGAAAGTGAACCGCTGGAGATTTTTGTGGGAAAGGAAGGGGAGATTGTTCTGAAAAAATATTCTCCTATGAATGGACTTGCAGAAATGGCCAAGCAGTATGTGGAAAGCATCAGCCCTGTGTCCGGAAGAATTGTTCTGGTAACAGATATGGACCGTATCATTGCCGCAGCCGGCGGAGGTAAAGCTTTTTTTGGAAAAGAATTAACAAAAGATCTGGAAGCCAAGATGAAAAATAGAGAGAGTATGATGGCTGTCAGGGATGACAGAAATTTTATCAA
>JBGVIE010000064.1:0-30827 GCA_045122895.1 Lachnospiraceae bacterium | reverse complement strand
GGTATGGGTAGAACAGGAAAGATGTTTGCATATCAGGGATACGGAGTTACACCGGATATCGTGACAACTGCAAAAGCGCTTGGCTGCGGTGTTCCTGTTGGGGCATTTCTTGCAAAGGAAAAGGCTGCTAAGGCTATGGTTCCCGGTGATCATGGTTCAACATATGGTGGAAATCCGCTTGCAACGGCTGCCATCAATGCTGTGTTTGAACAGTTTGACAAATTGAAGGTTCTTGATAACGTCAATGAAGTGTCAGAATATATGAGCAAAAAGCTTGATGATATCACAGATGAGTTTGATTGTATAGAAGCTCACAGAGGAAAAGGTTTAATGCAGGGGCTTGTAGTTAAAGTGCCTGTCGGAGAGATTATAAACAAGTGTCTTGAAAACGGACTTATCGTAATTTCAGCAGGAAAAGATGTATTACGATTTGTACCACCTCTTGTAATCACTAAAGAAAACGTTGATGAGATGATTAAGATATTAAAAAATGTTCTTGCAGAATTTTAATGTAGAGGAATTTATAAAGTGAGTAGAAGAGAGCAAATAGAAGAGAGAAAGAAAATATTTGTGAGTGTTGTCATAATGTCAGTTATGGCAGCACTTATAGTGCTTTTAGCAAGCAATGTAAGAAAAAATAATAACAGTGAAACAAAGTCTGATTCAGAAGAAGAGACTTATGAACAGGTATCAGAAGAAACAAATCTGACACTTTGGTATTACGATACAAACTTAAAAAAGTATATAGAAAAGGTTTGTCTTCAATATGAGCAGGAAAAAGGTGTGAAGGTAACTGTCAGGAAGACCGATTATGAAGATTATGCGGAGAAAATAAATCAGGCTAATATCAGTGAGAAGGACGCACCGGATTTGTTTACCGGAAGCAGTGCGGAATTAGAAAAGATGTACCTTGCAGGGCTTTGCGGGGAGATTTATGGTAACCTGACTGATAAAGATTTTTGTGAAGTAGCAATAGGGGCTGCAACTTATCGGGACAAACAGATTGCGTATCCTCTTTGCTTTGATACGGCTTTTATGGTATGTAACACAGATTATACAGGTGTTATTCCAAAGACTTTCGATGAACTGCTTGATTTTTGTGATAATTTTGACGGAGAAAAACATAAGAAGGTCAGAAGTATTCTTGAATGGGATGTAAATGAACTGATATTTAACTACGGCTTTGCAGGGGCGTATATAGGATGTCCGGGAATGCCTTTAAGCGATTATGAAGAAGTGGTAGTCAGAGGGAAAAAGATAAATGACGCTATGAAATACTACAAGCGTCTGTCCCAGTATTTCAGCATAAATAGTGAGGATATCAACTACAATAAAGTGAAAAAGGATTTTAAGGAGGGAAAGCTTGTATATTCAATTGTGAAATCTGATTTTGTAAATTATATGAAGAATAGTAAGACAAAATATAAGGTGTGTGTTTTTCCGCAAATATCAGATAAACTTGCAACAAAAACAATGTCTGAGACTACTGTTATATATATTAGTCCCTTTTCAAAACAAAGCGAAAGTGCAGAAATGCTTGCAAAATATATGACTTTAAACAGTCCGGCGCTTATAAACGATTTGACTCCATATACAGCAGCTAAAAAGTGTAAATACAAGAGTAAGAATATGAGTGAAATATATAAAGCATATGAGAATTCGGCAGGTGAAAGTACTTATATGAATTATGCTTCTTTTAAGATTTATGCACGTATTGCACTTAATAAGTTATGGAATGGCGGTGCGATTAAAGAAACTCTTGAAGAATTTGAAAAATCTCTATTGTAAAGAATGTTATTTTTATGTAAAATGTATTTTATGTATTAGGCATTCTTCGTTAAAGGAGATAATTTGAAAAGAATTAAAATTATTATTATGGTAATGGCGGCTGTGATGATGTCAGGATGTTCTTCAAAGAAATCTGTCATAGAATTTGAGAGCACTACAAGCCTCGAAAGTGAAACGGATACATCGGGTGAAATCGAAAGTGAAACAGTTATTTATGTACATGTATGCGGTTCGGTTAAGAAGCCTGGTGTGTATAGTTTTTCAAAGGAGAGCAGAGTCTATGAAGCAATTGAAGCGGCAGGTGGTGCGACAAAGAACGCAAAGCTTGAACTGCTTAATCTTGCTTTGATTTTGAAGGATGGAGACAAGATATATATTCCGGATATTGATGACACTGACGAGCCTTATAGTGATGTTACAGGTTCAAACGGCATTGATGTTCTTGTGAATATTAATACTGCCTCCAAGGATGAATTGATGACATTGCCGGGAATTGGGGAAGCCAAGGCTCTGGCGATAATAGGTTACAGGGAGGATAATGGTTCTTTTTCTGACGTTGAAGATATTATGAAGGTTAGTGGTATCAAAGAATCAGCGTTTTCTAAGATAAAGGATTTAATATGTGTTAAGTAAAGATTAGTGAGGTAATTTTAGAATGGCGAACAAAATATTGGTAGTAGATGATGAAAAATTAATCGTAAAAGGAATCAAGTTCAGTTTGGAACAGGATGGTATGGAGGTGGATTGTGCGTATGATGGAGAGGAAGCAGTAGCACTTGCTCAGGCTACAGAATACAGCACTGTTTTACTTGATGTAATGCTTCCAAAGTTCGATGGCTTTGAAGTGTGTAAGAAAATAAGAGAGTTTTCAAATATGCCAATCATTATGCTTACGGCAAAGGGTGATGATATGGATAAGATTTTAGGACTTGAATATGGTGCCGATGATTATATAACCAAGCCATTTAATATCTTAGAAGTTAAAGCCAGAATAAAGGCTATCATGAGAAGAAGCAACAAGACAAACACTAACAGCAATAATACTAAGACGATTATTAAGAATGACCTCAAATTAGATCTTGATGGAAGAAGAGTATTTGTTCAGGACAGAGAGATTAATCTTACAGCAAAAGAATTCGATTTGTTAGAGCTTCTTGTTATGAATCCTAACAAGGTATATGGAAGAGAGAAGCTTCTTAATATTGTTTGGGGATATGAGTATCCGGGAGATGTAAGAACTGTTGATGTTCATATAAGAAGACTTAGGGAAAAGGTTGAGACGAACCCAAGTGAGCCAAAATACGTTCACACAAAATGGGGAGTTGGATATTATTTTAAAGAGTAATGAAAGCTATGGGAAAGAGAATAAAAACAATACTATACAAGTTAAAATATACCAAAAGTATTCGTAATACGATTATGATTGTTACTATTTTGTTTGCGCTCGTACCGGTTGTGCTTTTGATGCTTGTCCAGTTAAAAAGTGTAGAGGGCAAGATGGTAGATATCAAACTTAAAAGATTGCAGGCACAGTGTAACATAATAAAGAATCATCTGGTTACAGAAGGCTTTTTTGATGATAATTCAGTTAGTGGTGTCAATGCAGAGATGGTTCAGTTATCAGCTATGTATGATGGACGAGTGATAGTGGTTGATAAGAATTTTAGAATATTAAAGGACACCTATCAGATGGATGAAGGAAAAATGTGTATTTCTTCTAACGTATTAAAGTGTTTTGGTGGTGAGATAATCTCGCTATATAACAGAAAGAGTGATTATATCGAGGTGGCAATGCCTGTTGTATCAGGTGAGGATACTCTTGGTGTGATGCTTGTTACATTTTCGACTGAAGATGTAATGGATGCAGTTACATATGTTCATTATATTACGATTATCTTTGCAAGTATTATTTTTATTATACTCGTGACAATAAGCGCATATGTTTCAAAGCTGCTTATTAAGCCAATCAGGGAGATTGAGCGCTCTATCGAGAATGTAAGTGAGGGTAATTTAGACCAGAAGATTTCTGTTAAAGGTTATAAGGAAACAGACAGCATATGTGAAGCTTATAATAAGATGATGGAGCATGTTAAGAAGATTGATGATTCAAGACAGGAGTTTGTGTCTAATGTGTCACATGAATTAAAGACACCGATGACATCGATTAAGGTGCTTGCAGATTCTCTTCTTATGCAGGAGGATGTTCCGGCAGAACTGTATAAGGAATTTATGACAGATATAGTGGCAGAAATAGACAGAGAGAACGATATTATTTCAGATTTGCTTACACTTGTTAAGATGGATAAGAAGAACACAGAGCTTAATATCGATGAAGTCAATATTAATGAGATGGTTGAGCGAATTCTAAAGAGATTAAGACCTATTGCAGCTAAGAGAAATATTGAATTGGTTCTTGAAAGCTTCAGACCTGTTGTTGCACAAATAGATGAGGTAAAGCTTACAAGTGCGGTGTCAAATCTTGTAGAAAATGCGATAAAATATAATGTTTTGGATGGATGGGTGCATGTATCGATTAATGCTGACCACAAGTATTTTTATATTAAAGTTGAAGACTCAGGTATTGGTATACCAAAAGAATCACAGGATTTGATTTTTGACAGATTTTATCGTGTTGACAAGACGAGATCAAGGGAGACAGGTGGTACAGGTCTCGGACTTGCCATTACTCGTAATATTATTCTGATGCACAGGGGTGCAATTAAAGTCTACAGCAAGGAAAATGAAGGAACAACGTTTACTATGAGAATTCCTCTTAACTACATCAAAGTAGTGAAGATTACGAGAGAAGATTTAGGTAGAAAAAAGAAATATCAGAAGCCTGATTCTGATAAAATACAATAAAGCGAGGTTATGCATAATGAGTTTTAGAAGTGAAAAAGGTAAAAGAGCTTTAAGCATGGTATGTATAATCTTAAGTGTTACTGTGCTTATGGTGAGTCTTACGGCATGTAAAAGCAAAAGTAAAAGTAAAAAGGGTGCATATGAGTATTATCTATATTACATTGATAAAGACATTACAAAGCTTGAGCCGACAATGTATTATACAGACACAGAGAATATATCAATACTTATAGATGAACTTATATCGCAGATGAAAGAAACTTCATCTAAGATAAACAGTATTACAGCTATGCCGTCAGATGTAATCATTCATGACTGGTTTTTAGAGGACAGAGTTTTATATCTGAATTTTACAGAGTCATATAATGAGATGGGAAAAGTAAGGGAAATTCTATGTAGAGCTTCGGTTGTGCTGACTTTTTGTCAATTAGATGGAATTGATTATGTTAATTTTTCGATTGACACACAGGAGCTCCTTGACGGTACCGGAAAAACTGTTGGCAATATGAAAGCATCTGATTTTATTGATAGTTCAGGAGCTACAATTAACTCCTACGAGAAGAAAAGTCTTGTGCTGTATGTTGCAGACGAGTCAGGTGAGAAGTTGAAAGAGAAGACAGTTGAGGCTGTTTACTCTGTAAATACATCAATGGAACACTTCATTATTGATCAGTTACAGAAGATTAAGTCAAAGGATGGAATAAAGAGAACAGTTCCTTCAAATGTTAAGATTAATAATATCACTACAAAAGATGGAATATGCTACATTGATTTTGATGAGACATTTTTAACAGAGAAGGCGGAAGTGTCAGATGAAGTAAAGATATGTTCCATAGTTAATTCACTCTGTGAACTTCCATATGTAAACAAAGTTCATTTTAGTGTGAATGGTGATTCAAATAAGAAGCTTAGTGACAAAATACAGTTGGATAACTTTTTTGTCAGAAATCTTGATTTAGTAGAATAGAGGGAGTGAAAGTATATCAAAAGACCGGTTTTGTGGATGTGCCTGTCTTTTGCGCTGGGTGAGATATTAAAGGCCTTGATGGATGTAAGTATTCAAGGCTTTTTTCTGTTACCATTAATTATGGGTGTTCTAATATACTATCGTTTTAAGAGAAACACCGGATATGCGTTGGCCTTTATACTTGTGATGATATGTTTTCTACTTGGAAATTCAAGGTATTCTAAGGTTCAAAATGATATCAGTCAATATGAATTAATCCCCGATGGTAAGGAAGTCAGCTACAGTGGGACTGTTGACAAGATTATAGAGAAAGAGAAGTCAGTGTATCTGTATATTGATAATATGCTTATCACTGTCAGGAAAGAATTGTATAATTGTCAAGCTGTTGTAAATGATTATGTTTTAATATGTGGAAATATCAGGCATTTTGATTCGGCGAGAAATAAAGGGAATTTTGATGAAAACGCTTATTATCATTCGTTGGGAATAACAGGGAAAATCGAGGCTGCTTCATTTGAGATAATCTCCCGGAATAACAGTGTCGTATATAGATATGCGAGGCGCATGAAAGAAAGATTTCTGTATGCGACAGACAAAATCTGGAACAGAGATTATTTAGGAATGATTAATGCAATGACGGTTGGAGACAGGGAGTTAATTGATGATGAAGCAAAAGAGGATTATCAGATAGCAGGGATTAGCCACATACTGGTAGTGTCTGGAATTCATTTGAGTATAATTGGTTTATCTGTGTATAAACTCCTTAGAAAACGATTCAGATATCTTGTGTCTACAGCAGTGAGTTCGTCTGTGATGATTATTTTTGCTGTCATCACAGGAGGAAGTGTATCGGTAAAAAGAGCTCTTATTATGTATTTTGTCGGGCTTTTGGCAAGGATAACAGGGCGGAGTTATGATTTGTTAAGTTCACTGGCTCTTGCTTTTTTGATACTGGCTTATTCTAATCCATTTATAATCTATAATACCGGTTTCTTACTTTCGGTATGTGCTATTGTTGGCATAGCACTTGGGAGTATTGTTTGGGATAAAGGAGTAGTAGTGTTAATTGTTATTCAGATATTTACACTTCCAATGATAATGTATTCGTATTATGAGATTAGCACGTACTCTATAATAAGCAATTTTGCTATATTGCCATTAGTGTCTGTACTTTTGCTGTCAGGTTATATTTCAGGTTTTGTTTTTTTAATTACAGGGTGTATGTGGTTGGCAAAGGTTGCATCAATACCCGGACATATTGTTCTAAAGTTCTATGATTTGTTTATCAGTATAATAAAAAAACTGCCATATAATCAGGTGGTTACAGGAAAGCCGGAGCTAAGATATGTGATATTGTTTTATCTGGTTCTGATTATTTTTATTTTGGCTATTGCAAATGTAAAGAAAGCTGCCTTTAAGATTATTTTTGCATTGATAATATCAGTAATTACAGTTGTTTTCGTGAGAGCTGCACCTGACAGGGGTTTATATATATCTGTGATTGATGTGGGACAGGGGGATTGTATATTGATACATAGTGATGATTATGTGTATATGATTGATTGTGGCAGCAGCAGTGAAAAAGAAGTATACAGGTACTATGTGTCATCCTGTCTCAAGGCACATGGAATTGAAAAAATTGATATGTTGTTTTTAACACATATGGATACTGATCATATTAATGGAGTGAGTGAAATGATGAGGGAGGGTATGGTAGAGTGTCTTGTGATGCCTGACATTTGCAAGATGGATGACAGTTATAATGAGCTTGTAGACCTGGCCTGGCATGAACGTATTAACGTTAAAACAATAAGTGCAGGAACGGTGATTAATGATGGAAGCATAAAATTATCCTGCGTAAATCCTGTTAAAAATGATATGTGTGAGGATGTTAATGAACTGTCGGTTGTGCTTAGAATGGATTGTGGGAATTTTAGCGCCCTGTTTACAGGTGATTTAGGAAGTGAAACTGAAAAGCGACTGCTTAAATATTTGGACAAGGTAGATTTCTTAAAGGTTGGTCATCACGGTTCAAAGTATTCGACTTCTGATGAATTGCTTGATGTGATAAGACCTGAGTATGCCGTTATTTCTGTTGGGAAGAAAAATTTCTATGGACACCCAAACAGGGAAACTATAGAGCGACTAGAGGCGGCAGGCAGTAAGATTCTAAGAACAGATGAGCTTGGAGAAATAATGATTAAAATATCACCTTCAGGTAAAGCGGAGGTGGAGTCTGATTGATAAAGAAATGCTAGAAAAGGGATTCCAGAGGGCTGCGAAGAATGAGAAACCGATGTCTCAGAAGAGGTTTAAGGTTGCGTAGTAAAAATACATGCATTTTTTTGGAAAATATGATTAGGACGATGACCTCGGTGGCAATGTGCTGCCGGGGTCTTTTTTTGATAGAAAAAACATGTGGGTTATGCTATGATAAATGATATATTAGGGGGTTGCTCCGTGCTATGGAGGAGCTTATTTATGCAAGAACACTCGCTTAGATTTGAAAGTGAGGATGATTAAGAATCGAGGTGGTTTACCTGAATAGTTTTGATTCCAAAAAATATATATGTAAATTTTATTTTATGAAATATGACCATGCTTGCACAAGTATTTATAAACAACGAATATCAGCCAATTTATTTATGAAGGAATTGAAAATAGAAATAATTGATGAATCTGACAAGGTTGTAGATGTATTTGGGTATTCGCTGATAAGAAACCATCTTGATGTGACTTTTGCAGAAAAGTATAAGCCTGCATATGAAAAATTACTTGAATGGGTTATTTCGACTTTTTCTAAAAAGAAAGAATTGAAAAAATATAAGTTGTTTTGGGGATGATAAATATGCAAAACACGGCAAATCACGGCATTTTAGGAGGTAAAAAATGATAACGAGAGTTCTTTTCATCTGCCACGGCAATGGGTCAAGGTAACATATGGGTGGCAACGGAAGAGGATAATGTAAAGCATCTTAAAATAATAAACGTCTTTTGTTGACATCATCTGTCTGTCATGGTAAGATGATGGTGTGTATAACTTTTAAGATGGCTCTTGTAGCCAATTATGGGCAGGATTTTGTGAGAATCTTGTCTTTTTTGTTTGCACAATATTTTGTACGAAAGATTGAAGCGAAAGCGAGGAGAATTGAAAATGCAAAATAATATAAGACCTATGACTATTGAAGATAAGGCGGACGTACTTGATATGATGAGGGTGTTTTATAGTTCTGAAGCTGTGTTGAGCAACGGTTCTGAAGAGATTTTTTTAAATGATATTGAAAATTGTATCGGTGATAATCCTTACCTTGAAGGATATGTATTTGAAAGAGGGAAAGATATATTAGGATATGCAATGATTGCTAAAAGCTTTTCAACTGAGTTTGGAAAGAGATGTATATGGATTGAGGATTTGTATCTGAAAGATGAAAGCAGAGGTCTGGGAGTTGGAAGTATGTTTATGAAATTTATTACAGACAAATATAAAGATTGTATTTTCCGACTTGAAGTAGAGGAAGAAAATGAGAGGGCAGTTAGCGTTTATAAAAAATCTGGCTTTGAAGTTATTCCATATATGGAAATGATTAAAAAAGGATAAGATATGAATAAAAAAAATGAAAAAATAGCGTATTATCACCTTCCTGGTCTTTTTGAGTTTTACGAGCTTTATAAATTGTTTTTGCCTTTGTTTTATAAGCATAGGGAATATTTCTATGAATGGTGTGACATTGGTTCAATATATGGTGCTCCGCTTGACTGTATATGGGGTGGTGGTCGTGTTGGATTTGGAGATAATAATCCCTATGATGTTTTAGCCTTAATGAAAGAATATGGGATTTCATCTAGACTTACATTTAGCAATTCACTTCTTGAAGAGGAACATCTGGGTGATAAAAGATGCAATAGGCTGTGTAGTATGTTTAATGAAAATGACAAAATTAGAAACGGAGTTATTATACATTCTGATTTGTTGCTTAATTATTTGAAAAAGAATTATGAGAATCTGTATTTTGTGTCTTCGACTACAAAGGTGCTAACGGAGTATAATGATTTTCTTGATGAAGTAAACAGGGATGATTTTTTATATGTAGTTCCTGATTTCAGGCTGAATAAAGCACTTGACAAATTAAGTATACTACCTGATGACAAGAAGAAAAAAGTTGAATTTCTCTGCAATGAATGCTGTTATATTGGATGTTTTGACAGAAAGAACTGCTATGAAAATGTCAGCAGAAAAAGTCTTTTACAAAACTGTTCTGACCATGTATGTGTATCACAGGATGCCAAAGAAGGCTACCGTTTTTCTAAGGCTATGAAAAATCCAGCTTTCATAGGGGTAGGTGATATTATCAATACATATATTCCGCTTGGTTTTACAAATTTCAAAATTGAAGGAAGAGGACTTGGAAGTGCATTGGTACTTGAATTCATATTATATTATATGACCAAACCGGAGTATCAGATAAATGTGAGAGAAGAGATATATCTTGATAGTATGTTGGACTTGTTTTAGGACAAGTCCAACTTTTATTTTACTAAAATATTATTTTGTGGTATAATGCGATTATGTTTTTTTGAAGGAAATCGTGAAAATGAATACTATAAAGAGTGATATTAAAGATAATAATTTTAAAAACATATATCTGCTTTATGGAGATGAACAGTTTACAAAAAGAAATCTTAAGAAGCTGTTATCTAATGCAATTGTATCTCCGGATGATACTATGAATTTCAGCAGATATGAAGGCAAGGGAATTAATCCTAAAGAGGTAATAGATATTGCACAGACCCTTCCTTTTTTTGGAGAAAGAAGGCTCATACTTCTTGAGAATACAGGATATTTTAAAAGTGCATGTGAACCTATGATTGATTATATGTCAGAAGTTCCTGAGAATACCTATTTTATATTTGTAGAGGAAGAAGTTGATAAGCGTTCAAAGATGTATAAGGCTGTTAAGAGTAAGGGTTATGCATGTGAATGTAAACGCTTGTCAAATGATGAGATTATGAAATGGATTCTTGGAAGAATTAATAAGGATGGCAAGAAGATAACACGTGATACTATGAATTATCTCATAGCGGCTCTCGGTAATGATATGGAGAAGATATCAAAAGAAGTGGAGAAGCTTCTCTGTTACACCCTTGATAAGGAAGTGCTCGAGATAAGTGATATAGATGAGATTTGTTGTCCTGAGATTACGGGTAAGATATTTGAGATGATTGATGCTATGGGGGCTAAAAATAAAGAAAAAGCACTCAGGCTGTATTATGATTTAATACTTAACAGAGAGCCACCTATGAGAATTCTTTTTATGCTGGCAAGGCAGTTTAATATAATGCTTCAGGTTAAGGATTTGTCTGATAAAGGGATTCCAAGAAAAGAGATTGAGAATAAGCTTTCGATGCAGAGTTTTATCGTTAATAAGACTTTAGGGCAACTTAAGAATTTTTCGAAGAAAGATATTGAGAGAGCCCTTGCCAAATCGGTGATGATAGAGGAAGACATCAAGATGGGAAGAATTACAGACTTGATAGGCGTAGAGATAATGCTTGTAGAATTTAGTTCATAGCATTGTGAATAATATGAAGGCAAAAAAATAGCTCTGGATTTTTCCAGAGCTATATGTTTATTAATCTTATTAAATAAATGATTAAGCCATCTTGTTAACAGCTTTTGCTAAACGAGAAACTTTTCTAGCAGCTGTATTCTTATGGAAGATACCCTTTGAAGTAGCTTTGTCAATTGCTGTAGTAGCAGCAACTAAAGCTGTAGCAGCAGCTTCCTTATCATTAGCAGCGATAGCAGCGTCAACCTTCTTGATTGCTGTCTTAACGCTTGACTTGATAGCCTTATTTCTTTCTGTTCTTGTTCTTGTTACTAAAATTCTCTTTTTTGCAGATTTAATATTAGCCAATCTGTCCACCTCCACATATTTGTTAATGAATTTGTTATCGTTGATTCCGTTGAGAGAGATTAGAATCAATCATGTTAAACGTTTACATTTCACAGACGCGGACGTGTCTCATGTAAACACACTTGAATAGTTTATCTAAAAAGTGTCATAATGTCAACTGTTTTTTTATATAATTTAGCATAAGATATATAAGAAATGGAGATGAATTTTGGTATGAGCAAAAAAAGAAGACAAGTTAGTACTTTAAATAAGTTTATTATATCTTTTTTGTTATTCTACATCGTTTTTTCTTCATGCACAATAGTTATGGCAAAAGTTGATGCGGATTTAATTGCAACCACCGCGCTGGTACGGGGAATGCCTGCATCAAGGTATATTGCAGAGAATGTCAGCAGTGAAAACGGTGAGACATCAGCAGAGAGTGTTAAGAAGACAAAGAAACAGATAGAGACAACTTCTGAAGAAGAGAAAACTAAAGAAAAAGAGACCACGAAACAGAAAAAGAAAAAAGCAGTAGTAGAAGCATCAGAATTTTTTTCAGAACCCCAAATTATAGGAGAAGAGTACTCAATTAAAAAACTATCTGACTTTGATTTTCTTGTTAATACTTTTTATACGGTATCTGCAAGTACGAAGGTGTATAAGTCTGATTTGAATCCGAAAGTGCTTATGAAGAAGGATATGAGATTGAAACAGGATAATTCAAAACCTCAGATACTTATATATCATACACATAGTCAGGAGGCTTTTGCTGACAGCAAGGCAAATGATGAGTCGATGAGTATTGTAGGGGTAGGTGATTATCTTACAAAGCTTCTAAGAGAACAATACGGATATAATGTCATTCATGTAAGGGATGCGTTTGATATGGCTACAGGACGTTTGGACAGACACAAAGCTTATGATTTTGCCAGAGATAAAATAGAGAAGGTGCTTGAAAAAAATCCCTCTATTGAGCTTTGTATAGACCTTCACAGGGATGGGGTGGATGAGTCTATTCATTTTGTTACGGAGGTTAATGGGAAAAAAACTGCAAAAATAATGTTTTTTAACGGGCTTAGCAGGCTGGCATCTGTAGGCGAGATTGAGTATTTACATAATCCTTACAGAGAGGATAATCTGGCTCTTAGTATGCAGATGAAGATGAATGCAGAAAAATATTTTCCGGGCTTTACCAGAAAAAATTATCTCCACGCATATGAGTATAATCAGAGTCTGCTACCTAAATGTATGCTTATAGAAGCAGGTGCCCAGACTAACACATATGAAGAGGAGATAAATGCAATGGAACCGCTTGCGGTTCTTATTAATTTGACGATAGGTGATTCAAGTGCTAATTGCGACCAGTAGAGCCGAATCCACCAACACCCCTGACAGTGTCAGAAAGCTCATCCACTTCATTGAAAATAGCACCAAGAAATGGTGTTATAACAAGCTGGGCAACGCGCTCACTATTTTCTAAAGTAACAGCTTCATCAGAATGATTGTGAAGAGCTACCATTATTTCACCACGGTAATCTGCGTCAATAACTCCGACTTTGTTAGCAGGAGCAAGACCTTTCTTACATGAAAGACCGCTTCTTGCGTACACAAGACCAGCATAGCCTTCAGGAATCTCAAGTGCAATACCTGTATGAATGAATTCAGTTTTTCCAGGTTCGATTGTTATTGGATTTTCAAGGCATGCATAAAGGTCTGCACCTGCTGAAAATTCTGTTCCGTAAGTAGGAATAGTAGCATTGGAATTGAGTTTTTTGATATTGATATTTACTTTTGTCATAGTGTATCTCCATTCGTTACGTTAAGTTTATATTCCTGTAGATGAGTTGGTTTTTACATCCACCTTTACATATTCTTCCGGTTCCCATAAAATTGTTTTTCCAGATTCAAGAGATTCTTTAACTAAAATTGTTTTTTGATTAGAAGAGCCTTTGAATTTGAGGTTTACGTTGTAAAGCTCTGCTATATATTCGCCGTCTACTAACACATCAATATATGAAAGGAATTTTGATGTAAAAGGGTATTCATGTATCATCTTACCTAAAATATCATCCTCAAATGTATAGCCTGTAAAACACCATATGTTTTTATCAGGATATGTTTCTTTAAGCCTTGCAAGAAGTGGAAGTAGAGCTTCCTGGTTTGATGGCTCCATAGGGTCACCTCCAAGAAGCGTAATACCTTTTATATAGCTTGGCTTCATATATTCGATTATTGTATCAATAGTCTCGTCTGTAAATGGATTTCCGTAATTGAAATCCCAGGTCTCAGCATTGAAGCAACCCTTGCAGTGATGAGTGCAGCCGCTTACAAAAAGGGAAATCCTGATGCCGGGTCCGTTTGCAATATCATATTGTTTAATTTCTGCGTAATTCATAATAATCTCCCTGTGCAAAATCAGCGCATCAGCACGATTTTGCACATTAATCTCCATATGAGTCTTTATTTTAGATATGAAGTACTCTGGAATTAATTTCTTTTGTCTTTCCCACATTCCAGAAGTTCTCGCCTAGGTATCCACAAGTACGTCTCGTTACATTCATTTTTGAATGATCTTTGTTGTGACATTGAGGACATTCCCATCCTAACTTATCATTTACAATTATTTCACCGTCGAATCCACATACGTGACAGTAGTCTGATTTTGTGTTGAATTCAGCGTACTGAATATTGTCATAGATGAACTTTACAATTTCCTCCAATGCTTCTAAATTATTTCTCATATTTGGCACTTCAACATAGGAAATTGCACCACCTGATGAAATACTCTGGAACTGGCTTTCAAAAGTGAATTTAGAAAAAGCATCAATTTTTTCTCTTACATCAACATGATATGAGTTGGTGTAGTAGCCCTTATCTGTGATATCTTTAATATCTCCGAATTTCTCTTTGTCTATTCTTGCAAACCTATAGCAAAGTGATTCGGCAGGAGTACCATATAAACCAAATCCGATGCCGGTGTTATTTTTCCAGGTATCTGTAGCCTGACGAAGTCGGTTCATAACCTTAAGTGCAAATGCACATCCCTTTTCAGTTGTATGGCTTTCACCTGTCATAAGCTTTGTAACTTCGTATAATCCGATGTATCCAAGTGAAATAGTAGAGTAGCCGTCATGAAGAAGCTTGTCAATTTTTTCGCCTTTTTTGAGACGTGCAATGGCACCGTACTGCCAATGAATCGGGCTTACATCTGATAATGTTCCTTCAAGTGCGTGATGACGGCACATAAGTGCTTCAAAACAAAGTGCAAGTCTCTCTTCCATGAGCTGCCAGAATTTTTCTTCATCGCCTGCAGCGATAATTCCGATTTGAGGAAGGTTAAGTGAAACAACACCCTGATTAAAGCGACCTTCCCATTTGTAATTGCCGTTTTCGTCTTTCCATGGACTTAAGAAGCTTCTACATCCCATACATGAGAAAACATTTCCTTCGTAGTTTTCACGCATCTTCTTAGCTGAGATGTAATCAGGATACATTCTTTTTGAAGAACACTTAACAGCAAGCTTTGTGATGTAATCGTACTTGCCGCCTTTTAAACAGTTGTGTTCATCAAGAACATATATAAGCTTAGGGAAAGCAGGAGTAACGTACACGCCTTTTTCATTCTTGATTCCCTCGAGTCTCTGACGTAGAATCTCTTCTATAATCATAGCGTTTTCTTCTATATACTCGTCATCTTTTTCAAGATTTAAAAATAAAGTTACAAAAGGTGACTGACCATTAGTAGTCATAAGTGTGTTAATCTGGTACTGGATTGTCTGTACACCTGATTTTAATTCGTCTGAAAGTCTGTCGTTGATAAACTGCTCCATAAGTTCGGCAGGTAACTGGTCACCATATTTTTCCTGATAGTGTTTTGCGTATTTTTCACGACTTTTTCTTAAGTATTTACCCAAGTGTTTAATATCTACTGACTGTCCACCATACTGGCTGCTTGCAACGGCGGATATAATCTGTGTAACAACAGTACATGCTACCTGGAAACTCTTTGGACTCTCGATAAGTTTTCCGTTCATGACTGTACCATTGTCAAGCATATCACCCACGTTAATCAGACAACAGTTGAAAATCGACTGAAGGAAATAGTCTGCATCATGGAAGTGGAGTATTCCTTCTTCGTGAGCTTTTGAAATCTTCTCCGGAAGTAAAAGTCTCTTAGTTAAATCCTTAGATACTTCTCCTGCGATTAAGTCTCGCTGGGTTGAAGCAATGCTGGCGTTCTTGTTAGAATTCTCTTCCATAACATCTTTATTACTGTTTTTGATAAGACTCATAATTGAATCATCTGTGGTGTTGGCTTTACGAACCATCTCACGTGTATATCTGTATATGATGTAGGTCTTTGCAAGTACATATTTCTTCTCGGCCATAAGCTTTTGCTCGATTATATCCTGAATATCTTCAACGGCCATCTCTTCGAAACCTCTGTTCTCGATAGAAGCTACGATATTATAAATCTTTTCCTCTGATATTTTTTCATGAGGCTCAACCTCGTCGTTGGCTTTTTGAATCGCTACAACAATTTTGTTACGGTCGTATTCAACGTGACGACCATCTCTTTTGATTACTTTCATAATGTTAATCCCTTCTCTTTCTATATAGCAGAACGCATAGTCGCGTTCAATTTTGCGAACGGTGTCATTATAGCATATGCAAAATACTATGTAAATATGATATTACAAAATATTGTGTTTTTTTGAAAGTGCAAACACTAGATATAGTGTAGAACGTCGAAATACAAAGGATTCTGTAGTTTTTTATAAAAAAGTGATAGACTATTTTGTGATTTTATGAGAAAATGAAACCATAGTGTGAATTTTTTTACACAATAGAATCAGTAATTGAAAGGAGTCTTATAATGATTTACACAAAGGAAGTTGAAAACATGTGTCCTGTTGCAAAGGGCGCAAAGCATGACCCAGCTCCAATCCCAGAAGAAGGAAGATGGGTACACTCTAAAAAAATCGAAGATATTTCTGGTTTTACACATGGTGTAGGCTGGTGTGCTCCACAGCAGGGAGCTTGTAAGCTTTCATTAAATGTTAAAAATGGTATTATTGAGGAAGCTTTAGTTGAGACAATCGGATGTTCAGGTATGACACATTCAGCAGCTATGGCAGCTGAGATTTTACAGGGAAAGACAATTCTCGAAGCTCTTAACACAGACTTAGTTTGTGACGCTATTAACACAGCTATGAGAGAATTATTCTTACAGATTGTATACGGACGTACACAGAGTGCATTCTCTGATGACGGTCTTGCAATCGGTGCAGGTCTTGAAGATTTAGGAAAGGGACTTCGTTCGCAGGTTGGTACAATGTATGCAACTAAGGAAAAGGGAGTTCGTTACCTTGAAATGGCTGAAGGTTACGTTACAGGAATCGCTCTTGATGAGAATAACGAAGTAATCGGATACCAGTTCGTTTCACTCGGAAAAATGACAGACTTTATCAAAAAAGGTGACGATGCTAACACAGCTTGGGAAAAAGCTTCAGGTTCTTATGGTAGAGTAACAAAAGAACAGGGTGCTGTTAAGATCATCGACCCACGTAAAGAATAATTAGGAAGGAGACGAACGAACAATGGCATTATTTGAATCATATGAAAGAAGAATTGACCAGATCAATTCAGTATTAAATAGTTATGGAATCAGCTCAATCGAAGAAGCTGAAAAGATCACAAAGGATGCTGGATTAGATGTTTATGAACAGGTTAAGAAAATCCAGCCTATCTGCTTTGAAAACGCATGTTGGGCTTACACAGTAGGTGCAGCAATCGCTATCAAAAAAGGATGTAGAAAGGCTTCAGACGCAGCAGCAGCTATCGGTGAAGGTCTTCAGGCATTCTGTATACCTGGATCAGTTGCTGATCATAGAAAAGTAGGTATCGGACATGGTAACCTTGGTAAGATGTTATTAGAGGAAGAAACAGAATGTTTCGCTTTCTTAGCTGGTCATGAATCATTCGCAGCAGCAGAGGGTGCTATCGGTATCGCTGAGAAGGCTAACAAGGTTCGTAAGAAACCATTAAGAGTTATCTTAAACGGTCTTGGAAAAGATGCAGCTCAGATTATCTCTCGTATCAACGGATTTACATTCGTTGAGACAAAGTATGATTACGCTAAGGCTGAGCTTAACGTAGTATACGAAAAAGCATACTCTGACGGACTTCGTGCAACTGTAAAATGTTACGGTGCTGATGATGTTCAGGAAGGTGTTGCTATTATGCATAACGAAAATGTTGGTGTATCTATCACAGGTAACTCAACAAACCCAACAAGATTCCAGCATCCTGTAGCAGGTACATACAAGAAAGAATGTATCGAACAGGGTAAGAAGTACTTCTCAGTAGCATCAGGTGGTGGTACAGGTAGAACACTTCATCCGGATAATATGGCAGCAGGTCCTGCTTCATATGGTATGACAGATACACTTGGACGTATGCACTCAGATGCTCAGTTCGCAGGATCTTCATCAGTTCCAGCTCACGTTGAAATGATGGGTCTTATCGGAATGGGTAACAACCCTATGGTTGGTGCTACAGTTGCAGTTGCAGTTTCTGTTGAGGAAGCAGCTACAGCAGGTAAGTTCTAATATATTACAAGATTATTAATTTGGGGACAAACCAAGTCATAGTATGGCATGGGTTGTCCTCTTTTCTATATACAAAGTTGTTACAGATGTGTTACAATAAGCAATGTAAGCAAAACAAAAGGGAGGTTGATTTTTTATGAGGAAAGGTATTTTAAGAAAATTTTTATGCCTTATATTATGTACGGCGATGATGCTTGGTATATTTGGCATGAACGAAACATTTGTAGTGAAAGTAATGGCTGAAACTACATACAATATTGATTCGGACAAGCTTCCTTATACACAGGAAGAGATTTTTGAACAGTTGTTCGATATCAATAACAAGATTAGTATTGATGTATCTATGAGTAAAGCTGAACTTAAGAAGCTTAATGATGATTATGTCAAATATGAAAATATGGGCTCTAAGTCACCAATTTACAGAAAAGCAGATGTCCAGATTACTATTAAGACAACTAAGGATACAAATACATATGTCATCAATGAAGTTGGTGTAAGACTTAAAGGAAATACGTCAAGAAGTGAGTTTTATGATACTTCAAGAGGAATATATAATCTGGTTCATTTGAAACTTGATTTTCAGGAAACTTTTGATGATGAAGCATATTATGGAAGTGATGTTAAGGTCTGGGGAATCGATGATGTCTCAAAAGCTTTGAGAAAGGCAAGGAAGAACAGAACTTTCGCAACACTTGAAAAGCTTGATATGAAGTGGAATCGTAATATTGACAATACATATATCAGAGAATATTACGCTTATGAGACTTTTAGAAATAATGGAGTATTAGCACCACATACTAATCTTTCATCAGTTGACTGGTCTGACAATCATATGGGTGTATATACAATTTATGAGCCTATTGATAAAGTGTTTATTGATAAGAATATGCCACAGGCTGATCAGGGTGGCGATTTATACAAGTGTGGATGGGCCGATGGTGGCGCGGATATGGCTTCTGTTAAATCATATGGTATAGAAGATGAAGATAAATGTGAATTCTATTGCTATGACCTTAAGACAAACAAAAAGACTTCTGATCACTCTTCATTGGTGAATTTTTTGAAAGCCATGAATGGCGGTAATCTGACAAAGAGTATTGTTGAAAAATATTTAGATGTTGACAGCTTTATGAAATTCGCAGCTGTATCGTATTTTACAGGTAATCCTGATGACTTTAGAAATAATTATAATAACTATTATATTTATTTCAAAAAGAGCGATAATAAAATGATATTTATACCATACGATTTTGACAGATGTCTTGGTATAACAAATGGACTTGATAAGAATAATGGTATGACAGACAGCAATCCATATTCATCGCAGGCGGCAACAGCAGGCGGACAGCAAAATCCTGTGATTACAAACACAATATGTCAGGGCGGATTATATATTAAAGAATATACGGAAGCGTTAAAGAACGTCGCTAAATCTACATGGCTCACAACTGACAAATTCACATCAGTATATAATATTGCAAAGAACAATTACAGTAGTGATGTAACTCCTTCAAAAGATTTTAATAATGCGAAAAAGTCTGAATTTAAGTTTGATATTGCAAACAGTGGGAAAAATATGACGTTTAGTAAATACATAACAGGCATTAAATCGATGTATACGAAATGCGTTAATAATTCAGAGTCATACACACATCCTGCATTTTATATAAGGGGAAATATGAATGACTGGCAGTTAAAGGATTCATATAAGATGTCGTATGACAGCAAGAGTAATTTATATAAATGCTATTTTAAGACAACGTCACAGGTAAGTTTTAAAATTAATAATGGTGTTGATGGAGATGCGGGCGCATGGTATGGATTTGATTATGTTGTGAGCAAACCATCAACTATGAAACTTACAACAGATAGTTACAATAATATAAACGGACCTGCGGGTGCATATACAGTTTATTTTGATTTGGATAACAAGAAGATTGTAATTGGAAGTAAAAAGCAGACAATTAGTGGTACGACTTCTTATGTAAAATACAGTAATGCTAAAGCATTTAAGCTGGATTCTAAGTCAAATGCCAAGACAAAGCTTTCATACTCTTCGTCCAATAAGAATGTGGCAACAGTATCTTCAAGTGGAGTAGTTACAATAAAAGGAGCCGGAGTTGCGACTATTAATGCTAAAGCTCCTGCCAGTGGTTACTACGCTGCAACATCAAAGAAGGTTAAGATTATTGTAAAGCCAAAGACACAAAGTGCTACAATTAAGAGTACTTCAAAGGGTAAGGCTTTGGTTAAATGGAATAAAGACAGTAAAGCGCAGGGGTATCAGGTGGTATATTCAACTACTAAGAGCTTTTCAAAATATAACAGGGTAAATGTCAGCAGGAGTAAATATTCTGTTACACTTACAAAGCTTAAATCAAAGAAGAATTGTTATGTAAAGGTAAGAGCTTATGTTACAGATGGAAGCAAGAAATACTATGGAAAATATAGCGCAATCAAGAAAGTTATGGTAAAATAATATCCGGTAGAATTTATAATAGAAAGAAGAATTTGTATGGAAACTGGAATAAATAAAAGACATTTAAAGATTTTGATTGCAATTTTTATCGGAGCAATAGCATGTCTGATAGTAGGATTTGCCACTCATTATGTGAGTGCTGCACTGCCGAGGGATAGATATGCAGATGCCAAGAAGGCACTTGATAAAGGCGATTATGTCGAGGCGGATAAGCTTTTGAGAGGTCTTGATGCATATGCTGATGCAGGTGAAATTCGTGAGGAAATAGAGGACGAAATGGATATGTTTTTCTGTCTTGATATGGTTAAGGAAGAGTATTCATACGACAAGATTTTACAGGTGTATACAGTTGAGAAGTACGACGCAGATAAAGAGACTTTAGTAATATCTTACGGAGTACCTGGTGAGAATGGAGACACAATCGCATACAGAGCTGTTTTTGTAAAAGCAGATGAATATAAACTCTTTAATTCACCTTTTATTTTTGAAGATGGCGACATCAAGAAAAAAACAGATATTGAAAGCTTTGAGTATGTGTTAGAGTGCAGAAACTCATATAGCGATTGTTCTAAAGTAAAGATGTCAAGAGTGAATAAGCTTTTAGATGAAGGTGTTGAAGTCGAAATAAGATAATGACATAAACACTCCTGAGCTGATTATTATTGACAAAACCTGATTTTTTTCAGGGAGAATAAGAGCGCAAAGGTAGGCTAAAACAATATATGCCAGTGGCTTTAGAAGGTTTTTTACTATATTTGTATTTAGTTTAAAATTCGTTTTGACAGTTCTAATATGTAAAAAACACATAAGTATTTGGGCGATTAGAAGTGTTATTAAGTATCCTTTGATTCCAAATATCGGAATAGTAATTATTATGCATGTAATTTTTAAAACACTTACAATTATATTGTGTACGAAAATGGTCTTGGTTTTTCCAAGGCCATTTATTATTGCGCTGAATGTTATACCAATATACAAAAAAGGACACAGCCATCCTAGAATTTCAATAAACGAACTTACCAAATCGTAATCAAACAGAGTGTCTTCGATAAAATTACTGTAATTGATAAAAATGAAACTTGAGTACATTCCCATATACATACAAAAAGAAAATATCAGATTTATTTGTTTTGTTATTTTTTCATTATTATTGTTTATGTTTGATTTTGATATTGAGGGCAGGAGCATTGTTGAAAGTGAAGTGATGATGCAGCAGGGAAACAGAATGACCGGAATGGCAATTCCTGTCAATATGCCATACATACTCATTGCATCGCTTTTGTTTAGACCGTATAGAACAAGAAGTGTAGGAATCAGGATTGATTCTAATCCTGTAAGTGTACATGTTAGGATTCTGGTAAGTGCAAGAGGATAGGCAGTTTTATACAGATTTAGAGAATGTTGTTTTAAATCTTTTATGCCTGGCTTGATTTCTTTCAAAACAAATATGAGAGAAAAGACAGCAAAAAGAGTGCTTGCGAGTTCACCCGCAAAATCGCAGTAAAATGCTATATACACACCGTTTGCACAAAGCAGGAATAAGCATAAAAAACGTGTGATTTGCTCAAGTACAAGTCCTATTGCCGGAACCTGTGGTTTTTCATTCCCTATATGATAAGCGTAAATACAGGCGTGGATTGAACTGAGCGGTAAAAGAAAGGCTATTATTTTTAGAGGGAAAATTGTCCTGCTGTCTTTTAATACATATATACCTATTCTGCTTGAAAAAATAAATAATACTGCAGCTACAATAACGGAAAGGCATAATGACAGTGTTGTGCCGCATAAAAGATATATTTTTTTACTTGTCTTTTTTGATTCGGCAACATGCTTGGAAATAGCAGTTTCTATTGCTGAACAGCATATAGTGTGTCCTAGCGCAAAAAAAGGGATGATTAATTGATAAATTCCAAGTTTTTCTGCACCAATTCTTTTGCAAAGGAATATTCTAAAGAAAAAACCTATAAGTTTTGTTATAAGGGATGAAAAAGTAAGTATGATTGTGCCGGTTATAAGCGGATGTTTTGATTGCATAATAACTCCGATGCTTTTTTATAATGATATTCATTTAAATAAAAAATATAACAGGAGAAGTGTGTATGAATAGATTTTTATATATGGATAATGCAGCGACTACGTGTATTAACAAAAAAGCTTTGGATGACATGAAGCCTTACCTTACAAAAATGTATTTTAATCCTTCGGGAACATACAGAGCTACTTATGAGATTAAAGATGCTATTGAGAGGGCAAGAGGACAGGTAGCAAGGGTTATAGGAGCACTTCCTGAAGAAATTTATTTCACGTCAGGAGGAACCGAATCGGACAACTGGGCTATAGACAGTGCTCTTGAATATGGAGATAATAATCATATAATTACCAGTAAAATTGAACATCATGCCATACTTAACAGTTGTAAAAAAGCCGAGAAAAAAGGAGCGAGAGTAACTTATGTGTCAGTTCTGCGAAATGGTGTGGTAAATAAAAGAGAGATTGAAGATTCGATTTGTGACAGTACAAAGCTTATTTCTATAATGGCAGCTAATAATGAGGTTGGAACGATACAGCCTATAGCTGAAATTGGAAGGATAGCCAAGAAAAATAATATAGTTTTTCATACAGACGCAGTACAGGGATTTTTGCACATGTATATTAATGTTAACAATATGAATATAGATATGCTTAGTATAAGCGCTCACAAATTTGGGGGACCCAAGGGAGTGGGAGTTATGTATATCAGAAAGGGACTGATGGTGGATTCATTTATGTGTGGCGGAATGCAGGAATCAGGAATGCGTGCCGGTACGTATAATGTTGCAGGAATTGTTGGTATGGGAAGTGCTGCAGGAGAGTACTATAAGGGTATGGGTAGAACCAATGCTTATGTAAGAAAAATGAGAGATTATATGTGTGACGAGATAATGGTGAAGATAGAGGATTGCAGGATAAATGGTGATATGAACAATAGACTTCCGGGAAATGTCAATGTATGCATAAGAGGTGTGAATGGAAAGAATCTTGTGAAAGCACTTGGTGAAAGAGGAATATGTGTGTCGACAGGTTCTGTGTGTAACTCGGTTTCTGTAAAACCTTCTCATGTTCTTATGGCAATGGGGCTTAGCGAAGAGGAAGCATTAAGCTCTATAAGAATAACGTTATCAGGTGATAACAAGAGAGAAGATGTTGAATATTTTGTCAGAAATCTCAGAGAACTTGTTACACTTTTTAGAAATAAAAATTTATAGATAATTATAAGTATGTGTGTTATAGTTACAATGTTGAAATTGTAACTATAACTACAAAATATAAGGATGATACAACGATGAATATATATTTACTTAGACATGGACAAACTGATAAGAATAAAGCGGGAATTTTACAGGGAACAATTGATACTGTTTTGAATGAAGAGGGGAAAAAGCAGGCATTGTCTGCAAAGGCTGATATAGAGAATATTTGTTTTAAAACAGTTTACTCAAGTCCTTTAAAAAGAGCGTTTGAAACAGCTATGTTAGCTACAGGACTTTCAGAGAACAGGATAGTAGTGGATGAAAGATTAAAAGAGATGTCTTTTGGAGATATGGAAGGAAAAGTAATAGAGGATAAGGACTCAAATATGGCGAAGTTTTTTAATTCTCCGGAAGAATATGTGGCTGAAAAAGGAGCTGAGAGTTTTGAAAGTATGCTTGTGAGAGCGAAGAACTTTTTGGATGAAATTACTTCTGAATATTCTGATAATGATAATGTTCTTATTGTGTCTCATGGCGCTTTTATACATGGACTTATTATGGTTATGAAAGACACAAGGCTGTGTGATTTTTGGAAGAGTAATGTTCCGAATTGTGCGGTTACAGTTTTTTCATATGAAGATGGTGAATATAAGGTTATTTCTGAATGTGAGATAGAAGATAGAAAGTATGTGTGAAAAGGAGTCTGAGATGGAGAATAGGAAAGTAGTTGTTGGGATGTCTGGTGGCGTAGATTCTTCTGTTGCGGCCTATTTGTTAAAAAAACAGGGATATGATGTTATTGGTGTTACTATGCAGATTTGGCAGGATGAGGAAGAGTATATTATGGAGGAACAAGGGGGATGCTGCGGTCTTAGTGCTGTTGATGATGCGAGAAGAGTGGCAGAAAAACTTGACATACCATACTATGTTATGAATTTTAAAAAAGAATTCAAAGAAAATGTTATGGATTACTTTGTTTGTGAGTATTTGCAGGGAAGAACGCCTAATCCATGTATAGCATGTAACAGATATGTTAAATGGGAATCGCTTCTTAAAAGAAGTATAGATATAGGAGCAGAATATATTGCTACAGGACATTATGCAAGAATTGACAAATTACCAAACGGAAGATATGCGATTAGAACATCCAAAACAGCGGCAAAGGATCAGACCTATGCCTTATATAATCTTACCCAGGAACAGCTAAAAAGAACGATAATGCCTGTTGGAGAGTATGAGAAAAATGAGATTAGACAGATTGCCCTTAAGGCAGGTCTGCCGGTTGCTCACAAAACTGACAGTCAGGATATCTGCTTTGTTCCGGATGGTGATTATGGCAGATTTATAGAAGAAAATACGCAGGCGAAGATTGCTGAGGGTAATTTTGTTGACCTTGATGGAAATGTACTCGGAAGACATAAGGGAATTATTCACTATACCGTAGGGCAGAGAAAAGGGCTTGGTCTTTCGATGGGATATCCGGTGTTTGTTCTTGCGATAAGAGCTGAAACAAACGAAGTGGTAATTGGAGATGGAAATCAAGTCTATTCAAAGGTTGTATATGCTGATAAGATTAATTGTATGGGAGTACCGAATTTTGATAAGGAAAGAGAAATGATTGGGAAAATCAGGTATTCTCACAAGGGACAGAGGTGCAAGGTTGTGATGGTTGAAGATGATTTGCTTCGATGTGAATTTGATGAACCTGTGCGGGCTGTGACACCGGGACAGGCACTTGTTTTGTATGATGGTGAATACGTTATGGGTGGTGGAACAATTATTGATAGAATGGAATAAATATGATAGAATAGAAGTAGTGATTTTTTTCTATAACGTGGAGGATTAAAAACCTATGAATTATTCTATAACGGGTAGATTTTTGATGCTTAATGAGAACGGTACTGCCAGGGAAGCTATTGGTGAACTCTTTGTAAAATATCCTTTTATAATGGTTAGAATGGTTTTGACGATTGTGTTATTTTGTGCTATTGTTGTGGTTGTTTCGTATCTAAAGCGCAAGACATATATACACATGGCAACTGAACTGGATGAGATAACAGGTTTAATTAATTGGGACAGATTCAAAAAAGAAGCTGAGATTATTTTAAAAAAGAATCCTGAGAATAAATACGCATTAATTCATTTTGACATAGACAAATTCAAAACAATCAATGATGTATATGGAACCTCAGGTGGTAACAGAGTACTTAAGGCTATTGCTTTGGATGTCAAGAGTCTTCTTAATAATGGAGAGCTTGTTACAAGAATTTATGCTGATGCATTTTCTGTTTTGATTAAATATCATACAGACGAAGAGATTAAAGAGAGAGTAGAAGAATTCAATAAAGTTATAAAGGGTGGAACGGTTACATTCAATTTAAATGTATACTTTGGTATTTATAAGATTGAAGAAGACATTAATTTTGACATTATGTCGGATAGAGCTAATCTTGCCAAACAGTCGGTTAAAGGAAATGTAGTACGTTATTATGCTTTTTTTGACCAGAAGATTCGAGACAGAATTTTGCGGGAGAAGAACATTGAAAATAATATGCATGCTGCTCTTGAGGCGGGCGAATTTGTGGCTTATCTGCAACCACAGTACTCGACAAGAACGGGAAAGATTGTATCGGCAGAATCGCTTGTAAGATGGAATGACCCGATACATCAGGTAGTAAGTCCGGGCGAGTTTATTGAATTGTTTGAGAGAAACAAGTTCATTATTAACCTCGATAATTATATATGGGAGCAGGTGTGCAAATTACTTAGAAAATGGATAGACAGCGGCAAAGATCCTATTCCTGTATCTGTCAATGTATCACCGGTTCACTTCACTAATGGTGATTTGGTCACAGAGATAACGGAGATTGTAGACAGATACAGAATTCCTGCCACATTAATTGAACTTGAAATAACAGAGAGTACGTTCCTTGAAGATAAAGAAGGGGTAATTGCCATTATTAACCAGCTTCACCAGCTTGGATACAAGATAGCAATGGATGATTTTGGTTCGGGATATTCCTCTCTTAATCTTCTTAATATACTTCCAATCGATGTGCTTAAGATTGATAAAGAATTTTTAAGAAGTACGGTTGACTCGCAAAAGGGTAAAATTGTTATGAGAAATGTTATTAATATGGCTAAAGAACTTGGAATGACAGTAATAACAGAAGGAGTAGAGACAAAAGAAGAGGTGGATTTCCTGTTTGAAACTGAATGTGATAAGATACAGGGATACTATTATTCCAAACCTCTGTCGATAATTGACTTTGAGAATAAGTATTATGTTTAAGAAAATATTCATTAAATTACGACAAAAGATAACTTATAAAATGGTGCTTTTTCTAGGATTAGTTATTTATACAATTGCAATGGTTCTGATATGCAGAAACACTATTTTGGTACAGAAAGACAAATATGTCGACAGATACATAAAGGCATTGATGGACGAGACGAACTATAAAACAGAGATTAAGATAGATGAGAAGTTTTCTTTTTTGTCGACTATAGCTGAATGTATTTCTGAGAGCGATTTTAAAGATACCGATGACATCAATAAGTGTATAGATATTATTAGGAAAACTGAAGGAAGCAATTACGTATATTTGACAATTGATGAAGAGGTATTTGGAGATAAGCCGTTTAATCTGATTTTTATGGAGGAGGATTATTACAAGAGATCTATGGAGGGAGAACGAGGCATATCTGAAATAAAAGTGGCGAATAATACGGAGTATGTAATGTTTTCTGTACCTGTGTTTAAGAATGACAAGGTTATTGGTGTTTTGCAGTGTGGATATGATATTAATGTGTTTGAAAATCTCATTGAAAATAGTGCCTTTAACAAGAAGGGCGAAACCTTTGTTGCACAAAATGACGGTATTTTGATTACGAGACCTGAATCTATTGGTGACAGCACAAATCTCTTTGAATTGTTATCAAGAGTTGAGTCCAGTTCAGAAAAGACACTCAAAAAGCTTAAGACAAAGCTTGAAAACGGTGTATCGGGTGTTGTTCAATATGAGACCGGAAAAAGTAAGAATAAGAGATACATATGTTATTACAATATTCCTAAGTGTAACTGGTACGCAGTGACTATTGCATCTGAGAGTGCAATAGACCCTCAGGCTGTCAAAATAATAAAAGCCAGCTCGTATCTTCTTGGAGAGATAATTGCCAGCTTTGTAGTATATGTTGGTGCCATTGTTTTTTTCGAGTACATGAAGAAAAAGGAAGGTTAAATAAGCTTTATGAATTCAGGCTTGCGCTTATGGAACGTTGTATAATAATCATATCCGCAGGCCTTTAACATTTCTTTTACTGTGTTGAAATATTTTCCTATATACTCGGTAGTGTGAGCATCGGAACCTACAGTGATAATTTCTCCGCCGAGTTCTTTGTAGCGCTTAATAATATCAGGATGAGGATTAGGGAAAGCAAGTCCGTTTCTAAATCCTCCGGCATTGATTTCTATACCTTTTCCGTTATGGATAAGTAATCTTAAAATCTCATCAATCAAATCTTTGAATTCTTCATAGGAATAGAACTTATCTTTTGAATCAGGATATCTTACGATATAGTCGATATGACCGTACACATCAAAAGAGTTAGGTTTTTTCAAGTTGTCGATAATTGATAAGAAATATTCCTCAAAACAATCTTTTTCGTGACGGCCTTCAAAGAATTCTTTGTAGTAGGGATCTTTACGACCTATGAGGTGAGAAGACCCAATTACAAAGTCGAAGTCCCGCGAATTGATTAAGTCTTCGATTCTCTGGTAAAGATATGGCTCTAAGCCTACCTCCAGACCAATGTTTATCTTTATCGTATCTTTGTAAATTTCTTTCAGTGATGTCAGTTCTCTAAAATATTTATCTGTATCAAGTATGAAATTATCTTCGCCCGGATAATCGAAATCATTGTGGTCTGTAAAACAGATTTCTTCCATACGAAGATGTATGGCTTTTTCGATTATGTCTACAGGGGAAGTATAACTGTCTCCTGAAAAATAACTGTGGATATGAAAATCGTTAAGCATTTTTATTTCCTTTCGTAATAAATGTCGATAATAATTAGATAATATAACAATATTGCTGAAAATTCAATAAAATTGATTTTGCCATAAAAAAGGCTTGATATTTTATAACATATTTTGTAAAATAAATGCAGGTTGATTTTTTTTTTAACAAACTCAACGAACTATTTATATCTTTTAGGAGGAAAACAAAATGGCAGTAAAAGTAGCTATTAACGGATTTGGGCGTATCGGTCGTCTTGCATTCAGACAGATGTTTGATGCTGAAGGTTATGAGGTTGTTGCAATCAACGACTTAACAAAGCCTTCAATGCTTGCTCACTTATTAAAGTATGATTCATCACAGGGTAAATATGCTCACGCTGATGAAGTAACAGCTGATGATGAAGCAGGTACAATCACAGTTTGTGGTAAGACTTTAAAGATTTATGCAGAAGCAGACGCTAAGAATCTTCCATGGGGAGAACTTGATGTAGACGTTGTACTTGAATGTACAGGTTTCTATGTATCAAAGGCTAAGTCACAGGCTCATATCGATGCAGGTGCTAAGAAGGTAGTTATCTCAGCTCCAGCTGGAAATGACCTTCCTACAATCGTATTCAGCGTAAATGAAAACACATTAACAGCAGATGATAAGATTATCTCAGCAGCTTCTTGTACAACAAACTGCTTAGCTCCAATGGCTAAAGCACTTAATGATTACGCTCCAATTCAGTCTGGTATCATGTCAACAATTCATGCTTACACAGGTGATCAGATGGTACTTGACGGACCACATAGAAAAGGTGATTTAAGAAGAGCTCGTGCAGCAGCAGTTAATATCGTTCCTAACTCAACAGGTGCAGCTAAGGCAATCGGCTTAGTTATCCCAGAGTTAAACGGAAAGTTAATCGGATCTGCACAGAGAGTTCCTGTTCCAACAGGTTCTACAACAATCTTAACAGCTGTAGTTAAGGGTTCTGACGTAACAGTTGAAGGAATCAATGCAGCTATGAAGGCAGCAGCTTCTGAATCATACGGATACAATGAAGAACAGATCGTTTCTTCAGATATCGTTGGAATGAGATTTGGTTCATTATTTGATGCTACACAGACAATGGTTTCTAAGGTAGCTGACGATTTATACGAAGTTCAGGTTGTATCTTGGTACGATAACGAAAATTCATATACTAGCCAGATGGTTAGAACAATCAAGTACTTTGCTGAATTAGCTTAATTTTAAGTATAGTATTAGATCCTAATCGGGTCCGGTCTTGTGGGCCGGGCCCTTTTTGTAAAAAAATTATTGAAAGGAGCACTAAAAATGCTTAACAAAAAATCAGTAGATGATATTAACGTAAAAGGTAAAAAGGTATTAGTTCGTTGTGATTTCAATGTTCCACTTGATGCTGACTTAAAGATTACAGATGAAAATCGTCTTGTAGCAGCTCTTCCAACAATTAAGAAATTAATTGCTGACGGTGGAAAGGTTATCCTTTGCTCACATCTTGGTAAGCCAAAGGGAGAGCCGAAGCCAGAATTATCTTTAGCACCGGTTGCAAAGAGATTATCTGAATTATTAGGACAGGAAGTAAAGTTCGCTGCAGATGCAGAAGTGGTTGGAGCAAATGCTAAGGCTGCTGTAGAAGCTATGCAGGACGGAGAGGTTGTACTTCTTGAAAACACACGTTATCGTGCAGAAGAGACAAAGAATGGTGAAGCGTTCAGCAGAGATCTTGCATCACTTTGTGATGTGTTCGTAAATGACGCGTTTGGTACAGCTCATAGAGCACATTGTTCAAATGTAGGTGTTACAGAATATGTTGATACTGCAGTAGTTGGTTACTTAATGCAGAAGGAAATTGATTTCCTTGGCAATGCTGTAAACAATCCAGAGAGACCATTTGTAGCTATTCTTGGTGGTTCAAAGGTTTCTTCAAAGATTTCAGTTATCAACAACCTTCTTGACAAGGTTGATA
>JBGVIE010000063.1:0-66311 GCA_045122895.1 Lachnospiraceae bacterium | reverse complement strand
AACAGCGTTAACAGAGTTATTACAATGTCAGATGATATCGTAGGGAAGATTTCTAAAAGGGTTGCTAACAAGGTTAAGACACTTAAGATGATATGTGTTGTGGCTGAGTTAATTCTTGGAGTTGTATTTCTTATAATAATTAAGGAGCTTCTTGGATTTATCAAGTTTAGCAAGAGAGAACTTTTAAATCCTATTATTAAGGTTAAGGATCAGATGTTATTAATTGCAGAAGGAAACTTTTCGGTTCACTTTGATATGAATGCTGATGAAACTGAAGTAGGTGAGATGGTAGGAGCGATTCATGCTATGAAAGCCACTTTACGCAATGTCATTTCAGATTTATCAAGAGTTCTTGAGAAGCTTTCGGCAAAGGACCTTGATGTAACTACAAAGGCTGAATACATAGGTGAACTTGGAACCCTTGAGGTGTCTGTTAAGAATATCGTTGAGAATCTTAATGCTATTATGAGAAGTATTGAAGTGACAGCAGAGGAGGTCGCACGAGGAGCAGAACTTATTGCGGGTGGTTCACAGGCGGTTGCAGATGGTGCTACAGACCAAGCCAGTTCAGTAGAACAGTTACAGGCAACAATCACAGATGTGGCTTCAGAAACAGATAGGAATGCCGGTAGTGCTAAAGAGGCGGACAGCATGGCTAAGAAGGTCGGTAAAGAGCTTAGAAAGAGCAATGAACAGATGCAGACTATCGTGGACGCCATGGGGGAAATCAGTGAGAGCTCTAATAAGATTGGCGATATTATTCAGACAATTCATTCAATTGCAGCAGAGACAAATCTCCTTGCTCTTAATGCAGCTATTGAAGCAGCAAGAGCCGGTGAGGCTGGAAAGGGATTTGCAGTTGTAGCAGATGAAGTTGCTAAGCTTGCAGGAGACAGTAAGGTAGCAGCAGGAACGACAACTGAGCTTATTGAAGCATCACTTGAAGCGGTTGAGACGGGTATTGGTATAGTAAATATTACGGCAGCGAAGCTTGATGACGCAGTTAAGAGAGCAGAGGAACTTATCGCAAATATTAATCAGATTTCGGAAGCTTCTGAGAGACAGTCATATGCACTTGATCAGGTTACAGCAGGTGTTGAACAGATTTCATGTGTAATCGAAGAGAATTCGGCGATGTCACAGGAGAGTGCTTCGGCAGCAGAAGAGCTTACGGCACAGGCACAGACACTTAAAGAGATGGTTAAAGAATTTAATATTAGAGAGAATTAATAAAAATGAGCTTATGCTTCATGAAGGAAAATTCGTGAAGCGTAAGCTCTTTTTTTATAAAATATTGGTGACTGTTTTATTCTTCGTCTTCAACGATTTCATCGAATTCCTGCTCGTCAAGCCATTCATCAAATGCGTCTGAAACGATTTCGAATTCTTCATCGCTATCGATGTTAGTAAGGTCTGGTTCTCCATCCTCTGTCTCAGCGTATCTGTATAAGTAGACTTCTCCATCTGCTTCTTCAGATTCATCAGTAGGAAGTAAAGCGATATAGTCATTGCCTCCTGCTTCAAAGATAGTAAGAACTATACATTCAAGTTCTGAACCATCATCTAAAGATAAAATCATTGTAATATTTTCTGCGTCTTCTAATTCTTCTTTTGAGATATTTTCTGCCATATTTAACTCCTATCCGCGCCTGTGCGCTGTGTAATATTGATATTTTATCAGAATGTATAATAAAAAGCAAACGATAGTTAAAAATCATTGACTTTAAGTGAAAATACTATAGAATAATATATGTATAATTTTACAAAAAAGTGGAAGGAGAACATTTGTGGTTACAAGTAACAGCGGCGAAGGTCGTAACAGAGAAGGAAAGGTATACACCGTAGATAACAAGAATAAGTCAGAGAAAAGAGATTTTAAAAAAGGCTCTGATAACAGGGGAAAGAAAGAGGGTTACAAAACTGGTAACCACGATAGCAGAGGGAAAAAGAGGTTTGGAGATGTGAGATCTTCAGACAGAGGATATAATCCATATGCGAAAGATAATGATGATGAAGTGAAGAGAAGTACAAGACCGAAATCATCACAGAAGGATTCATCAAAAGAGCAGCATACTGATAAGACAATGGTTATGAACAGAATCGAGCGAGAGAAGAAAGCGATGATGAAGAAATCAGAGTCTAACAGAAAAGCGAAGCCTGTAAAACAGCAGGTAAGACCAAAGAGAAGTAATAACATCGACTGGACGAGAGAATACGAGAACGGTTCGTATGATGATGACGATTTAGATATGTATTTATAGGGAAATGGAGATTTGTATGATTAATTCTGATGTATTAGATAAGTTAAAAGAGTATGGACAGGAGCATTTACTTAACGGATATGATGATTTAAGTGATGCACAAAAAAAAGAATATGATATGCAGCTTAATGAACTTGATTTTTCATTACTTGACTTGTTAAAAAAACATATGTCTGATGAAGATGAGAAGAAGGGTGTTATAACACCTCTTGCAGCTCTTCAGATTAAGGATATAGATAAGAACAGGGCTAAATATCATCAGATAGGAATTGATGCAATTAAGCAGTGTAAGGTTGCAGCAGTCTTATTGGCAGGTGGTCAGGGAACAAGACTTGGATTTGACAAGCCAAAGGGAATGTTTAACATAGGTGAGACTAAGGAAGTATTTATTTTCCAGAGACTTATTGAGAATCTTTTAGATGTTGTAAGGGAAGCCGGAGCGTATGTTCCTATTCTTATTATGACAAGTGAGAAGAACAATGATGATACAGTTGCTTTTTTTGAAGAACACAATTACTTTGGGTATGACAAAGATTTTGTTATGTTCTTTAAACAGAAGATGGCACCAAGCGTTGCTTACGATGGAAAAGTGCTTATAGAAGATTATGGAAAGCTTTCATCATCTCCTAATGGAAATGGTGGATGGTTCTCATCAATGGATGCGTTTGGATTGATTGATAAAGTTAAATCAATGGGTGTTGAATGGCTTAATGTATTTTCAGTGGATAATGTTTTACAGAGAATTGCAGATCCTGAATTTATTGGTGCAACAATTGATTCGGGCTGTGTATCAGGTTCTAAGGTTGTCAGAAAAGCAAGTCCTGATGAAAGAGTCGGTGTAATGTGTAACGAGGATAACAGACCATCAATAGTTGAGTATTATGAGCTTACAGATGAGATGAGAGATGCGAAGGATGAGGCAGGAGATCCAGCATATAATTATGGCGTAATCCTTAATTATGTATTTAGAATGGATGCACTTGATGAAATCCTTGATGCCAGGATGCCGGTACATATTGTTGAGAAGAAGATTCCATATATGAATGAGTCTGGTGAGCATATATCACCGGAAGAACCAAATGGTTATAAGTTTGAGGAATTAATTCTTGATATGATTCATATGTTATCTAGCTGTCTTCCGTACGAAGTAGTTAGAGAAAAAGAGTTTGCCCCTGTTAAGAATAAGACAGGAGTAGATTCAGTAGATACAGCAAGAGCATTACTTAAACAGAATGGTATAGATTTATAGTTGGAGGATATGATGAAGAAGTTATTAGACATATTAGCGGATGAACTGAAGAAGGCTTTCGTGGAAAATGGGTACGAAGAAAGATTTGGGATGGTTACAGTTTCTAACAGACCTGATTTATGTGAATACCAGTGTAATGGAGCTATGGCAGCTGCAAAACAGTACAAAAAAGCACCTATAATGATTGCAAATGAAGTAGTAGAGAAACTTGGCGAAAGCAAGTTGTTAATTGACGTTACGGCAGTTAATCCCGGCTTTATTAACTTCAATTTAAATCCTGATTATGCAGCAGAATATGTAAATGCCATGAGAAAAGATGATAAGCTTTTATATAGCAATAATGGTAATAACAGAACTGTTGTAGTAGATTACGGTGGAGCTAATGTGGCTAAGCCACTTCATGTAGGACATTTACGTTCGGCTGTTATCGGTGAAAGTATAAAGAGAATACTGAGATTTTCCGGTGATAAGGTAATTGGTGATGTGCATCTTGGAGACTGGGGTCTCCAGATGGGTCTTATAATAACAGAACTTAAAGAGAGAAAGCCAGATTTGCCATATTTTGATGAATGCTTTACGGGTGAATATCCAAGTGAGGCACCATTTACAATAAGTGAATTGGAAGAGATATACCCTTGTGCCAGTGGAAAATCAAAAGTTGATGAGGAGTTTAAGGAGAGGGCTCATCAGGCTACGCTTAAGCTCCAGCAGGGATACGCACCATACAGAGCTATCTGGAAACATATACTTAATGTTTCAATCGAAGACTTAAAGAAGAATTATGGAAATCTTGATGTTGAATTTGATTTATGGAAGGGCGAAAGTGATGCTGACCCATATATTCCGGGCCTGATTGATACGCTCAAGGCAAAAGGACTTCTTCATGAGAGTCAGGGAGCGATGGTTGTTGATGTAATGGAAGAGACAGACACAAAGGAAATTCCGCCTTGCATAGTTCAAAAATCAGACGGAGCTGCCCTGTATGCAACATCAGATCTTGCAACACTTGTACAGAGGCAGGAAGACTTTCAACCTGATATGGTGATTTATCTTGCAGACAAGAGACAGGAGATGCATTTTACACAGGTATTCAGAGTGTCTAAAAAAGCGTCTATTATGGGTGAAAATACAGAGCTTATTTTTAACGGCTTTGGTACGATGAACGGAAAAGACGGAAAGCCATTTAAGACAAGAGATGGCGGAGTGATGCGTCTTGAGAACTTAATCAAAGATATAAATGATGCAGTTTATAACAAGATTATGGAAAACAGGTCAGTATCGGAAGAAGAAGCTAGAGAAACAGCCAGAATAGTTGGATTGTCTGCACTTAAGTATGGCGATTTATCAAATCAGGCATCAAAAGATTACGTGTTTGATATTGACAGATTTACTTCTTTTGAGGGAAATACAGGACCATATATCTTATATACAATTGTAAGAATTAAATCGATTCTTGCAAAATATGCAGAGACAGGAAAGATAGCGGGAGATATCGTATCAGAAATCTTATCACCTGAGAATAATGCAAGTGAAAAAGCATTGATGACACAGCTTGCAAAATTCAATGAAGTTATGGAGGGTGTAGTGAAGGAACTTGCGCCACATCGTCTGTGTGCATATATTTATGATATTGCTAACGCTTTCAATCGCTTTTATCATGAGACAAAGATTATGGGTGAAGAAGATGAAAAGGTTCAGGCAAGTTATATTATGCTGTTAGAATTAACAAAGAGAGTACTTGATACAGGAATTGATTTACTCGGTTTTTCGGCACCTGAAAGGATGTAACTGTTCAGAGCCAAGCATATTTTTACAGTTAATTGCGATGAATGCTTGCATTCGTGAGCGATAAACTGTAAAATTTTATATTCATAAAAGGGGGACGTAATATGTTAAAAAATGATAAAGTTATATTAGGTATCTTATGTACACTATTATTTATTATTCCAGTTTGCATTATATTAAGAGCCAATGAAATCTGGCCAATGGGTTATGAAAAACTTGACACGAAGGCAGAGTATACGAAGATTATTTGTTACAATGGTCCTAAAGAGGTGAATACATTAACAAGTGAAGAGGATATAAAAGATTGTCTTGACCATCTGTCTGGTATCCAGACAAGAGAGAGCGACTGGTATGATTACTTGAAATCACTTTCAAAAAAAATGTTAGGTTCTCCATTGTATAGAATAACTCTTGTCAAGAAGGACAAAAGCAAAAAGACTATAGATATCCCGTCGCAATATACAAAAAACGCTGATATGGATTACATAGGGCAGATTTGTGAGTACAAAGAGAGCGAATAAATTTGTTCTTGACCTAATGTCATTAGAAATCTTGGTATTAGAAATAATACCAGGATTTTTTGTATATGTGGCAAAAATATCAGAAGAGGCTGTGACTCATATAAGCCACAGCCTCTTCTGATATGAACAATCTATTCTTGATAGATAGTGTTACTTATTTATTTAGCTTCTGTTGATGTTTCTTTGTCATCAGCTTTTTCTGTTGATGAACTCTTAGCTTCAGATGATTCTGTTGTAGCAACTGTCTGTGTAACTACCTGAGTAGCAATCGCTGTCTTAGCGTTGCCGTCCTTGTCAGTAACAGTCTGACCTTCTTCATCGGTAACTGCTTCTGTATATGTCTCTCCCTGTTCGTTTGTCATAGCCTCGGTAACAGTTTCACCATTCTTATCAGTAACTGCTTCTGTAGGAACATATGTTGCCATATATTCTTCTAACATAGATGACCATTCTTCCTGAGACATTGTAGTTGGTGTTTCATCTTCTCTTAGGAACTTGTCATACACTGACCAACCAAGAAATCCTAAAATTGCAAGAGCAATCAATGAATAAAATATTACACGAAGAATATGTAATCGCTTTTCTTTTTTTATATTCTTCTTGCGGTTTGCTTTCTCTTGTTTGTATTTTTCCACTTTTTCCTGACTCATTATTCTATTCCTTCCTTATTCATGTATTTTGAAAACCTATTCCGTGGTATTATACTATAAAAAAGATGAATATTCAAGCATAAGTATAATCTGAATCATTTTACGGGTGGTAATATTAGTTGACTTTGTTTGTTATGTAATATACAATTTATATATATATTTACATAAGAAGGGAGAATAAAATACGTGGAGAAAAATTTCAAAAGCAGCACTTAAGTAAGTACTGCTTTGGTAGTATGTTACTTCCTTGGAATGGCAATCGAAGTGTGCGAAAACGTTGCAGAAATTAAGGATATTTTAAAACAGAATAACAATAATTCTGATAAATAGATAAATGGTTTCATATAGTGTGAAAAAGCATAATTTGAGTTGACATACAAGTGGGGGTGTACTAAAATAATAGTATAGTTTATGTATTGGGTTACAACACATACAATACAAAAAAATACGAAGAAATGGGGACGTAAAGAATGGTAAAGACTTATGTACAGATTTTAAACATCGGTTTTGGTATTATTAATAATACAGAACCAGTTGAGAACAGAGACACAGAAGCTATAATGGAGAGAGTTATAGGTCTCGATGATGCAGCAAGAGATATCAGAATTATCGGTTTCAGATTCTATGATATGGATACTGATACTAATATGATGAGTAATCAGAGTGGTATCTACTATCTGGAAGGAGAGGAATTTACATATCCTAAGGTTGATGCCGATATTCAGGCTTATATGAAGTCTGCCGGCATTGAGTACGAGAAGGGACAGCAGCTCATTAAGATTAAGAAGCCTAACACATTAGTATATCCTTTCAATCCTGGAGATCAGATTCTTGATACAGCAGCTGTATTACTTAAGCTCAAGGTTAAGAGAGAAGAAGAGAGAAAAGCTCGTCTTGAAGAAGAGATTAAGAGCTACAAGGATAACTTGGTTGCAGAGCTTCATAAGATTGAAGAACTTGTTGATGCTAACCAGTTTAACACAATACCAATGATTGAAAATGGTGTTACAGAGAACTCTAAGAGCCTTAATATCATGGGCGATAAGGGTAACTTCAATAAGCACATTGAACACCTTAGAAATATCCGTGTAGAGATTATGTCTATTGATAAGTTCTTAAGAGAAAGCTCATTTTAATTGAATGTTGTGAATTTTTCAGGCTCCATATTTTGGAGCCTTTTCTCTTGCTCTTATGCAAAGAAAGGACAGTGTTTTGAATAAAAAATATGAATCAACAGAACAAAAAATATTCAGAGTAGCATACCCGCCGGTGCTTTATTATCTGATAATGATGGCGACACAGGTGGCGGTGGGTTTTGTGGTGGTTTTTCTTGCTGCGAAGAAAATGTCAACGGCGAATGCCACTGACTCAGCTAATTTCTTTCAGGCTATGATTGAAGTAGTGAACAGATATGTGGTGTTTTGTAATATAGTGTCAGCTTGTATAGGTATATTGGTGTTTGTATGTATTTACAGATATGACATTAAAAGAAAAGAGAGAATGTCATTAAAGGAAGAACTAAAAAATATCAGAACTGAAAATGTAATGCTGTGCTATTGTATTGGAATTACGTTGTGTACAGGAATAAGTCTTTTTCTGTCGCTGCTTCCTCTTGATGGTGTTCTTGGGAGTTATGAGAAAATATCAAGTCAGTTGATGAATGGTTCGTTTATATGGCTGTTTGTTGGACTTGGGATACTGGTTCCGATTGCAGAGGAACTGCTGTATAGAGGTGTTGTGTATCTACGACTTCGAGAATATGTGGGAGTTACAAAAGCTATAGTTATATCTGCCGCAGTTTTCGGATTGTTTCATTTTAATCTGTTACAAAGTACGTATGCTTTCCTGATAGGCATACTACTTGCAATGGCGGTGGAGAAGTTTGGAAGCATTATGGCATCAATAGTTATGCATATGGCAGTTAATCAGCTTTCCGTTATATTAACTGTTACAGGAATAAACAAAATTATATCAAAAAATATTATAATATATTTGGCGGTAATGGTTATACTATTAGCTGTAGGTGGACTTTTGTTTGCGAAGTCTGAAATATATGAAATAGGAAATAGTGATAACTAAGACTTGCGTTTTTTCTTTACTAAATATATAATGTGATAGAAAATTATGCAAATAACGCAAAAAGAGGTAGTAATAATGAAGATATTGACAATTGCGATTCCATGCTATAATTCTCAGGATTACATGAAGAAGTGTATTGAGAGTGCACTTATAGGTGGAGAGGATGTAGAAATCCTTATTGTGAATGATGGGTCGAGTGATAAGACAGCACAGATAGCAGATGAATATCAGGCGAAATATCCAACTATAGTAAAAGCTATTCATAAGGAGAATGGAGGACATGGTGATGCCGTGAATACCGGAATAGCTAACGCGACAGGTGCTTATTTTAAAGTGGTTGACAGTGATGACTGGCTTGATAAAGAGGCGTATATTAAGGTTTTAAAAGTACTTAAGAAGGTAGTAGAAGAAAAGCATGAGTTAGATCTTTTGCTTGCAAATTACGTGTATGATAAGGTTGGAAGAAACCGCAAGAAGGTTATGAAATATAAGGGAGCATTGCCTGAGAGAAAGATTATCAGCTGGGATAGTGATAAGATTAGGTTTAACAAGTTTCAGTACGTGCTTATGCATTCTGTTATTTACAGAACGCAGTTGCTTAGAGATTGTGGCTTAATGCTTCCAAAGCATACCTACTATGTTGATAATATATTTATCTTCAAACCGATGGTGAATGTTAAGAAGCTTATGTATATCAACTGTGATTTGTATCATTATTATATCGGAAGAGAAGGTCAGTCTGTCAATGAAGCAACTATGATTAAGAGAATTGATCAGCAGATTACGATTAACAGAACACTTATTGATTTCTTTAGTGAGAATAAGGATATACCAAAACAGATGTACAAATTCCTTCTTCAGTATCTTGATATGATGATGTGTGTTGCATCAATTATCTGTATTGTATCTAAGGATAAAGAGATATTGCAGAAGAAAAAAGACTTATGGAAGTATTTAAAAGAAAAAGATAAAGACCTTTACAGAGAGCTTAGATTAAGTGTGTTTGGTATTACGATGAATTTGCCTGGAAGATTCGGAAGATTCCTTTCAAGTACCGGATACCACGTGATGCAGAAGGTGTTTGGATTTAACTAAATAATAAGGACCTCATTAGTTTGAGGTCCTGTTTTTTTTGAGGTTATTTAAAATTGATTCCCAATCAGGAACATATGCAAGCAAATACATAAGTGCCGCAAGTCCAAAACCGCCGATTACATCTATTATAGAATGTTGTTTTAAGAATACAGTTGAAAGTATAATCAAAGCTGACAAAACAGTTGCCAATGCCTTTGTAATGCCATGTCCTTCAAGTCCTTTGCTCTTGTATAAGGCAATAAGACATCCAAGTGTGTTAAATACATGCATACTTGGGAATACATTAGTGTTTGTATCTGTCTGGTGAAGCTTTTTCACTATGTCGGAAAATATATTGTCATTATACATAGATACATCCCTTAGGTTAAGTCCGTTATGCCAAAATGTACATATTATCAGGAATAGAGTCATTCCTGTAAATAAAAATATTGCCGCTCTATAAAACTCATCTTTGGAATAAAGTATAAGGTAAAGCATAACTGCGGGAACAAAAGCAAACCACAAATAATATGGAATAATAAAATATTCGCAAAATGGAATCTTATCATCGATTGGAAGATGCAGTACAGTGTAGTCTGTAGTAACATGACTTTCCAGATACATAAACCATGGCATATAGAAAACTACGTAAACACAAATCCAGGCGTGCTTATACTTTTTAATAAAATCTTTCATATCTATTATCTCCAAATGTATAATTTGGTAACTGCTCGGAGCCAAATTGATGAAAATGCGCAACATTCCTCTCATTGGCTCTGAATAGTTACTAATTTCTTCCGAATTATAGCATACATAAAGATATATAACAATATGAAATAAAAATTTTAAAAATTAAAAAGTGTTGACAATTATTGCACTCTTTATTATAGCAATTGGTTTTGGGAACTGAACTATAAAACATAATGTTAATCTACAAAGAAGAGTGTTAGCAAAAACAGGATTTGCAATATAATTTGTATAATATTGTATTGACAAAATAGATTTGATGATATACAATGTGTTAGGATAATGAGGCAAAGTTGTAGAAATGTAAGAATACAAAAATTGAAGTCCAATGTAATAATATTTACTATGATAGTTCAATTTAACGGATTTGCTTCATTGTATTTTGATTTAGATATAAAACATAGTGCTATATTGCAGATGTTTTATATATAAAATTTTCTGATAAAAATTCGCGAAAATCATCAGAGTCTTAATGAGAGGCACCGTAAAGAAGTCCTGGGTAAAGTATATCACTTTTTAATTGGTGTGAATATAACAGAAAGCTGGAGCAGGCTCAACAGCGTGGGCTTTTTATAATTGGGATTCTTATTATGATGCGGATTTTGATTTTCCGGAAAATAAGACTTCAGTTACAAAAAATTGGGTAAGTTTGAATGGAAAATCTGAAATACAATCAGTACAAAAAAAAGGTAATTCTACATGTAGGTATACATTAAAGGTTAGAGCGAGAAACTCTTGTACATATAAAAGTATATATTCAAATTTATCATATAAAGAAAATGATACTCCATCAATGGTATTTGAATACAAGTTTGGAAATTGGATTGATCAAAAATTCTTAATGAGAAAAACAGCGGGTGTTAATAAGGCTTCAAAGGTAAGATTGATGGTAGAAATAAACGATTGACAAAGAGTTTAGTGATGTTTAGACGCAGTGAGATGGGAAAATTGCAAAAAGCAATTTTCTCATCTTCTGAGCTGTGTGTGGAAAAGAGGATAAATTGGAAAATAATTTTTATGTTTTTAAATATAATGGATGTAGATTTGGAAAAAATGTATTATTTTCAAAGGGTGAATTGAGAATATTAAAGAATTCATTAACTTTGATTACAGGGGAAAACGGCTGTGGGAAAAGTACATTATTAAAGAAAATTTTATATAACTATCATAATGCGGTAGTAATGGTTAGTCAGGAGAATGACGAAGTATTTAGCAGGTTATCTGTTGTTGAAAATATTACTATGATGCAAACTGATATTTCACAAATGCTTGTTAAATCTGAATTATCTAAGTATGGAATGCAGGATATTTTAGACAAAACTCCGGCTAAAATGAGTGGTGGAGAGAAGAGAATATTAAGCATTTTGAGGGGATTATTAAGTAATAGAGAAATTATTATTCTTGATGAACCTACAAACGATTTGGATTATAGAATTGTCGAAAAAATAAAGAAAATAATTGAGGACTATAAAAAGAAAAAGACAATTATTGTTGTGACACATGATGAGAGATTATATGATATAGCAGAAGAAATATATCATTTTGAGAATAAAATAATAAACAAGATAAAAAATAATTCTGAAGGTGGTAAAAAAATAGATATTATTGAGTCTGACAAAATAGTAAATGAGAAACCTCTTATTAACAGAATATTTCGTACAGACTATTTTTTTATGTATTTTTTGATTCTTATTACTGTGATTACGTGTGTTTTCTTTGGGTTAATAGTTAATGAATCTAATGTCAAAATAGAACGCCCGAATGATATGGACATAGAACTATGCAATACAATATATGATAATCATAACAAGTTAATAAAAAAAGGATTTTTACCGACTGCTATCCTGAAATCAATAGATAATGGAAAAAATGTTGATACGGTAAATTTATCAGGTAGTGGTACATATTCATTTGGATTAAATGTTGATAGTACGGATAATTATGATGTGTTTAATACACTGCTGTTTGATATTAAAACAAGTTCGACATATTCAGTTGTGGATGATATAGATAACGTCGATGAATATAAAAAAAGATATAAAGAAATTAAAGATATGAATCCTGATGCGGAAAATATTTATTTGATTGTGAAACTGAGAGGAGATTATTCATTTGATGATTTTGTTCATGATAAAAGGCTGGAAGACTTGTTTGAAGGAGATTATTACATCAGATCTGAAGAGACAATAAAAATAGTTGAGACTGCATTGAAGATACAAAAAATGAAAAAATTATTCAAAAACTGGTGTGTTATTGTGGGAGTACTTGTACTTCTTATTGTTTATTATATATTTCTTACTATAGGAACTGTAAAAAAACAAGTGAATGTTATATTAAACTATGGATTTGACGAGGAAAAAATAATAAAAAGTGTTATAGAAAGAAACGTAAATAAAAGAAGAGTTGCAGGATTAATTATTATGGGAGAAATAGCGTTGAGTGTTATTTTCACGTTGGTAAATAAAGTACATATTGATTATATAGTGTTGATAATACCTGTATGTTATACCTTTGCAACTTTTTTTGTATCCTGTGTATATTGTTGCGGATTAAGAAAATGTGTTAAAAAGTTACACAAGGTTGAAGGAGAATTTTAATGAGGATTAATACTAGTATTGAAAACAGCCAAATATCGTTAAAAAACATAGAGTTGGAATTTGACAATGCTGGAATATATATTATTTCGGGCGAGAATGGAAGTGGAAAGTCAAGTATAATAAAAAATATTGTATTTGAAGAAAAAAATATTGAATTTTCTGATGAGAAAATAAAGGAGTTATTTAGAAAAGATAGGGGACAGGTTATTGGATATGTAGAACAGGATCCTATTGAATACGATATTAGCCTTATAAAATATCTTGTCAGATACTCAAGAAGAACTGATATGAATAAATTAAAAACGTACATAAAACAGTTTGGTTTAGACCACTTGAGTTTGCGAAGGAAAATAACAAAGCTGAGTGGAGGAGAATTGACGAAAGCTAATATTATTGCTAGCTTGTTAAAGGATACACCATATTTGTTTTTGGATGAACCAACCAATAATCTGGATAATGAGAGTGTGAGGCAGTTCGTAAAAGTTATAGCTGAATATTCAAAGAATCATGCTGTAATTATCGTGAGCCATGACCCAAGGATGAATTTTCAGGATATAACGGAATACGAAATAAATAACAACAAAGTGATTAAAAAAAGTGAAGCTTCAAAAGAAAAGAAGGCAGTAATTGCTAATGATAATAGAACCTTCTCTTTAGCGAAAGTGGTAACAGACTATATCTTCTCATATAATGGAGTTATGAGTTTTATTGTAATATTATTATCACTTTTTGCTTTGGCTTTTGTAGAATATATATTTTACTATAGTACAATGTCGACGGAAAAAGATATTCACATAAGAGATATTATTGTTGGATATAAGGTGGATGAACAGTATGATGAATTAAATAAAACATATGCAGGGGCTCAGAATATTGAGGTAGAGGAAGAAAAGATATTTCAAATGATATATCATAAAGATTTAGTTGAGTTGTTAGAAGATGAAAGAATCGAAGATATATTACTTCCTGATATAAAATATATAGATGAAATGAATGATATCCTTGATAAAGAGGAAAATGTTCCTGATAAAATTATGCTATTTTCTATTCCGAAAGTAATTGTAGATAATTTTGACGGACAGGTTACATTGCCTCGCAATGCATTAATGTTAAAAAATGGCAGACTACCAAAGGATGGAGCCATGGAAGTGACTATTTCTGAAAAATTGCTAGAGAAATTTTACGGTATTAATCAGGAAACAGCAATAGGAACAATAATAGATATAAACGGGCTAAGCTACACAGTTGTTGGAATTGGATATAGAGATATAGCAATCGTATCATATGATGAAGGAGTGGATTATGGATATTTTAGTTTAAAAAATAATATTAAGAAATTAGATGAATTAGAAAAGTACTATATTGAAAACCAACATTATTTAACAAACGGAAGTTCAGATGAAATTTTCATTATAAAAAAAGGATATGAAGGAGTAGTCCTGGATTACTTGGTGAAGAACTATCCGGCTGAAAATTATACAAGTGATAAATTTGAGAATGTTTTTATGGCAGTAATAAATGCTAAAGCAGATAGGTTGTTAATGATTATTAGTGTGGTAGGTACATTGATAATTATTGTTATTAATATAGTAATAAATCGGAGTAAAAGAAAGATATACAGTAATAAAGCAATAAGTATAGACAATTATCATTGTAGGAAAAATTATACGTTGAATATGTATCGAAAGATTGACTATATGACTTACTGTGTATGTGCTGTTTTAATAGGAATTAGTGTTTGTTTTAAGTTTAATGAGATATTTAAATACTGTATTTTAAGTTTAGTATCAGGAGCGATAATACTTTTGGTACAATTTGTAGGAGTAAAGCATGAATAGGATTGAGATTATTTTAATTATATATTTCTTTCATGCTATTTCAACATTGGTACATGAATGTGGTCATTTGATTGCCGCAAAAATTGGATACAACCAGTTTGATGAATTGAGTGTTGGAAATTTCTTCTTTATAAAGATAAATGACAGAATAAGAATATCGCCGATAGTGTTGTCCGGCTATGTCTCGATTGAACAGGAAAAAATATTATCTGCTTCTAAAATAAAGGCAATTTGTTTTTTTTTGATGGGGATATGTATGAATGCCATTATGATAATGGTAGGGATTTTTTTTGTAAGATATTATAAGATTTTTTTATATTTTATTATAGTTAACGTTATACATATGGTTACTAGCATTATCCCTTTTGGTGAAACGGACTTGGGGAGTTTGGTTAAAGTATTAGTATATAAAAATAAATATGATGACATATAAAAAAATTAAAAAAATTAAAAAAAAAGTGTTGACAATTGTCACAATCTTTATTATACTAACGTAGCAAGTTTGATTTGAGGCTTTGGGATCTTAGCTCAGCTGGGAGAGCATCTGCCTTACAAGCAGAGGGTCACAGGTTCGAGCCCTGTAGGTCCCACTCATTTTTAAATCATTCTTATATGGCGGAATAGCTCAGTTGGCTAGAGCACACGGTTCATACCCGTGGTGTCATGGGTTCAAATCCCTTTTCCGCTACTGACCTGTAGCTTATGGCTACAGGTTTTTTTGATATTAAGGGTAATGTCAAGTGAAGAGTTTTTTTTGTTTACGGAAGTGAGGTATGTATGAGAGTAGGACTTGGATATGATGTTCACAGACTTGTAGAAGGAAGAGAACTGATTCTTGGTGGAGTGAAGATTCCGCATACGCTTGGGTTATTAGGCCATTCAGATGCAGATGTTTTGCTGCATGCCATTATGGACGCATTACTTGGGGCAGCGGCGCTTGGTGATATAGGAAAACATTTTCCTGATACAGATGACAAATACAAAGGGATATCAAGTATAGAGTTACTAAAGCATGTAGGCAGAATTCTCGAAGACAATATGTACGTTATAGAGAATATAGACGCTACGATTGTCGCCCAGAGACCAAAGGTGGGACCATACAGAGAACAGATGGTAAAAAACATAGCGGACAGCCTCTCGATAGATGTGGGACGGGTGAGCGTTAAAGCCACAACAGAAGAAGGTCTTGGTTTTACGGGAACGGAAGCTGGAATATCAGCGCAGGCGATATGTATGTTGTCTCAGGTTGAAAACTACGCATATGATTCTACAATGATGTCAGGTGAGTCAGATTGTGCAGGATGTGCGGGGTGTAAAAAGAATTAACTATGAGTGAATATGAATTAATTAAAGTAGATGCAGAAAAATACGGTGAACTTAAAGAATATTTTACGATGAGACATCCGGGAACCTGTGAGAGTATGATTCTGTCCACTTATATATGGAAAGACTATTATGATACCAGATATATAAAGACAGGTGATGGAATTGTGTGGGTGTATCACAATAAGGATGGCTTTTTTTCGGCTTCGCCGGTTGGTAAAATAGAGCATATATATGAGAATTTTAAGTTTATAGAGAAGTATTTTAATGAGGAGCTTGGGATAAAGCTTGCGATGTATACGGTAGACGAGGAAGCCGTAAAGGCATTGAATCTTAATGGGGATTTATATGTAGTCGAGGAAGATAGAAGATATTTTGATTATGTATATGATGCCGACAAGCTTAGAACATTGTCAGGGAAGAAATATCACAAGAAGAAAAATCACCTGAACAGTTTTCAAAAAAACTATGAGGGACGATATGAATACAGAGAAATAGACTGCGATTCGAAGGATGATATAATAAAGTTTCTTGACAAGTGGAAAGAGGATAGAAGCATTGAAGATGAGTATAACAGAGTGGAATATGAATCACTTGGGATAAAGTACGTACTTGAGAACTGCCATATGCTCAAAATGCGAATATGCGCTGTATATATCGATGATGCTATGGAGGCTTTTTCTATAGGGAGCTATAACAGTACTGATAAAACGGCGTATATACATGTTGAAAAAGCTAATCCTGAAATACGTGGCCTTTATGCCTGTATCAATAAAGAGTTTATTACAAAGGGTTTTCCTGATGCCCTTTATGTAAATAGAGAAGATGATATGGGACTTGAAGGATTAAGACAGGCGAAAATGTCATACAATCCTGTTAAGCTTGTTAAGAAATATAATATTTTTCAGAAGTAACTATTCAGAAATAGAAAAGGACAATAAGTGGAAATCAGATATTTAGAAAATAATGAAAAAAATAGAATAAGAGCTTTGTATGAAAGTGTGTTTGAGGATAAAAAAGAATATGTTGATTTTTTATTTTCTACACAGATAAACAAACATAAAGTGCTTGTTATGCTTGAGGGGGACAAGATAGTATCTATGCTTCAGCTTGTCCCTAAAAAAGTTTGTTACAGAAGGGAGCTTCTTAACGTTCACTATATATTTGCTGTTGCAACTGCAAGAGAATATAGAAAAAAAGGATATATGAAGGAACTCCTGCAAAAAGCGTTACGGGATTTAAAAGCCGGGGGTGAGAGATTTACCTATCTTATTCCAACAAACCCTGCGTTTTATGAGGGGCTTGGATTCGTATATAAATATAAGAGAACCATATATGATTTAGAACCTGTAGAAGAGAAAAATATTGTATATTCGCCAGGCGAAATGGATATAAAAGTAATGATGGCTCTTTGTGATAAATATCTTGCAAATAAATATAACACTTTTTTGGTGCATGATGAGGAATATTTTGATAGAATACTAAAAGAGCTGTCTATAGAAAACGGATATCTCGTATATCACAGGGACGGAGAGGAAATTGTGGCGTATTCACTTGTTGATTCTTCCCACAATGTGATAGAATCTGTATTTAAGAATATACCATCAGGACTTAAGATAAAAGATAAGAAGCCTTATGTGATGGTTAAGGTGCTCGATGATAAAACAGATGTTGGCAAGTTCTTTGTCAACGATGAAACTTAAATTGAAAGGTTTGGAGAAAATATGATTAACTATTTTTTTGATCCATGTCAGGACCAGGTACGATTGATAACTATGATTGGAATTTTGTTTGCGTTTGCCATGACTTGCATATGCATAGGATTGTTTAAGAAATATCTTCCACAGGATATGGGACGTAAATTTGCCCATGACGGTTCACTATCTGCAGGAAAGCCAAGAGGGGCGGGTTTTATTTTTATCCTGGTATTTATTGCAAGTGCTGCGATATTTGCAAATGTAAATGTTGAGATAGCCATATATCTGATACTTGTTGCGGCAGCAATGCTTACAGGATTTTTGGATGATGCTGCAAAGACTCCCTGGGGAGAACTAAAAAAAGGTTTGCTGGATCTTGCGATTGCGATTATGATAGCTGTTACATATCTTAATTTCAATTCAGCTACATTTAAGATTGCACTGACAGGAACTACTATCAAACTTCCGGCAGTAGTGTTTGGAATTCTTGCTGTAATCCTTGTGTGGGCATCGATTAATGTTACTAACTGTGCCGATGGTGTTGACGGACTTTCGGGAACGCTTACAATTATTACGCTTATGAGTTTTTATGTGCTGCTTAATGTGCTTGGGGTCAAGGATGATTTCAACTATACAATTCTTCTGTTTGTGATTTGTATTCTTGGATATCTTTGGTTTAACGCTACTCCGAGTATTCTGCTTATGGGTGATGCAGGATCGAGAGCGATGGGATTATTTATTGCCATTACAGCATTGAAGAGCAACAGCCCATTGTTATATATACCTGTTGCCCTTGTGCTGATTCTTGATGGAGGACTTGGACTTTTGAAGGTTAGTCTCATAAGAGTGTTTAAGGTAAATATTATGAAGAATATCAGAACGCCGCTTCATGACCATGTCAGAAAGGTATGGGGATGGTCAAACACACAGGCGGTGTTCAGATTTGCCATAATTCAGATAATTATATGTGTTGCAATTATTTATGGTGTAAGTTTATAAGGTGGATAGTGAACATTTGCAAATAATAAAAAAGAAATGGAGACGAAAAAATGGAAAATAGAGTTAGTATTTATAATACATTGACAAGAAGAGTAGAAAAGTTTGTTACTAACGAGGATGGAAAAGTAGGAATGTACACTTGTGGACCTACAGTGTATCATTTTGCTCATATCGGAAATCTTAGAAGCTATATTATGGAAGATGTGCTTGAAAAGACATTAAGATATGCAGGATATGATGTTAAGAGGGTAATGAACATAACTGACGTGGGACACCTCTCATCAGATGCTGACACAGGTGAAGATAAGATGTTAAAGGGAGCAAAGCGTGAACATAAAACTGTTATGGAAATTGCAAAATTTTATACAGATGCTTTTTTCTCAGATTGTAAGAAGTTAAACATTAAAAGACCCGATGTGGTTGAGCCTGCTACTAACTGTATTCAGGAGTTTATCCATATGGTAGAGACTCTTATAGAGAAAGGATATGCCTACATAGCAGGAGAGAATGTGTACTTTGATACATCAAAGCTTGACGATTACTATGTATTCTCAAGCCAGAGTGAAAAAGAATTAATGGTTGGTGTTCGTGATGATGTTGAAGAGGATACCAACAAGAAGAATAAGAGCGATTTTGTATTGTGGTTTACAAAATCAAAGTTTGATAATCAGGAGCTTAAATGGGATAGCCCTTGGGGTGTTGGTTATCCGGGATGGCATATAGAATGTTCAGGTATTTCTATTAAGCATCTGGGCGAGTATATGGATATTCACTGTGGTGGTGTTGATAATATTTTCCCACACCACACAAATGAGATTGCGCAGAGTGAAGCTTATCTCGGACATAAGTGGTGCAATTACTGGCTGCATGTTCATCATCTTAATGACAAGGCGGGAAAGATGAGTAAATCTAAGGGTGAATTCCTCACAGTTTCACTTTTGGAGGAAAAGGGATATAATCCACTTGCATACAGAATGTTCTGTTTACAGTCACATTACCGTAAACCGCTTGAGTTCTCCTTTGAGACATTAGACAATGTTGTAACTGCATATGATAAGTTAATCAAGAATATAGGAAAGCTTAAGGATGAGGGTGAAGTTGACAAGGCTGTATTTGATGAGTACAAAGAGAAGTTTGAAAATGCATTAGACAATGACCTTAATACATCCATGGCTATAACCGTTGTGTATGAGATGTTAAAGGCTGATACAAACGACAAGACAAAGCTTGAACTTGCAAGAAGTTTTGATGAGGTGTTATCGTTAAATCTTACGGCGCTTGTTGGAACTGATGATAATGGAAATGATGATGATCTTGAAGCACACATTATGGCTATGATTGAAGAGAGAGCAGCGGCAAAGAAAGAAAAGAATTTTGCAAGAGCTGACGAGATAAGAGATGAGCTTTTAAAAGAAGGTATTATGATTAAGGATACAAGAGAAGGCGTAAAATGGGAGAGAATTTAGATATTTTTAGAACTATTAAAGAAGTTATGGGTTTGGAAAAAAGAGATATCTTAGGATATTCCCCACTTACACTTGCTTATATAGGCGATGGAATATATGAGCTTGTTATCAGGACTTTAGTGGTCAACAAAGCGAATACATCGGCTAAGAATCTTCACAGAATGAGCAGTAGTCTGGTAAAGGCACAGACTCAGGCGCAGATGGCACACGAGCTTAGCGAAGAGTTGACAGAAGAAGAGATGAAAGTGTATAAGAGAGGCAGGAACGCCAAATCTGCAACTATGGCAAAAAATGCTACAATGTCAGACTACAGGGCAGCAACAGGCTTTGAAGCCTTGATGGGTTATCTGTATTTGACAGAGCAGTCGGAGAGAATGATGGAGTTAATCAGAATGGGACTACATTCTGTAGAACGGAGAGCTAAGTGAGATACGAAGAATTTACGATAGAGGGAAGAAATGCGGTAATTGAAGCTTTCAGATCAGGTAAGACAATAGACAAGGTATTTGTGCTTGACGGATGCCATGACGGTCCAATTAGCACTATTGTAAGAGAAGCCAAAAAGCACAGCACAATAATAAGCTATGTCACAAAGGACAGACTTGATGGTATGTCGTCAACAGGAAAGCATCAGGGGGTTATCGCTTATGCGGCTGCCTATGAATATGCAACAGTGGATGATATTCTTGAGAATGCCAGGGCAAAAGATGAGCCGCCTTTTGTAATTATACTTGACAATATTGAAGATCCACATAATCTTGGAGCTATCATAAGAACTGCAAATCTTGCAGGAGCACATGGTGTGATTATTCCGAAGAGAAGAGCAGTAGGACTTACTGCAACGGTGGCAAGAACATCAGCAGGAGCACTTAATTATACACCGGTAGCAAAGGTTACAAATATATCAGCGGTAATCGAGGAACTTAAAGAAAAAGGAATGTGGTTTGTGTGCGCTGACATGGGTGGCGAGGTTATGTACTCGTTGGATCTTAGAGGACCAATTGGTCTGGTAGTTGGTAATGAAGGCGAAGGTGTCAGCCGTCTGGTAAAGGAAAAGTGTGATTTTATCGCATCTATACCTATGAAGGGTGATATTGATTCGCTTAATGCGTCGGTTGCAACAGGAATTTTGGCATATGAAATAGTACGTCAGAGAATGTTATAAGAGGATATAGAGGTCAATGGAAGATTTTAGCTGTTTAAAGGATGAGGAGATAATTAGATTAATTCGAGAAAATAACTCTGATGCAATGGATTATCTTCTGAATAAATACAAATTAGATGTCAGGATTAATGCAAAATCGATGTTCTTAATTGGTGGAGATAATGACGATTTGATTCAGGAGGGGATGATAGGCCTTTATACAGCTATAACTGACTTCGATGAGACAAAGGGTGTAATGTTTTCAAGCTTTGCGAATATGTGTATTAGAAGGCGTATGCAGAGCGCAATAACTGCTTCTAATAGAAATAAGCACCAACCGTTAAATACATACATATCTTTTTCGGGCTATAAGGATGAATCACAGAATGACATAAATGTTAAGAGTGAGAAGAGTCCTGAAGAGTTAATGATTGACAAAGAGAAGGAACATATGATAGAATACAGACTTGAGGGTGTTCTTAGTGAGTTTGAACTGAAAGTATTCTCACTGTGGATGCAGGGAATCGGTTATGTTGATATTGCCGACAGGCTTGACAAGAGCCCTAAGTCGATTGATAATGCTTTGCAGAGAATCAAGACAAAGGCAAGCGAGGTCATAACTGATATTAATAACGAATGCTGATATGGCTCAGGCGGTAGAGCGTCGCCTTGGTAAGGCGGAGGTCACGGGTTCAAGTCCCGTTATCAGCTTAAATAAAAAGTACAAAGGCATATAAGTCTTTGTACTTTTTTATTAGGATTTTCCAAGCATCTCACGAGCCGTTAAGAATAAGCTTTCTATTTTTTCTATTTTGAAGTCGCCGAGAAGCGACATATTTTCTTCGGGGATAATACCTCCGCTCATGGAGAAGTGTCCGCCACCATCACCATATCCGTCAAGGGCTGTTTTGATAAGTGTGCCGGAGTGTACACTGCTGTTCTCGCTGCGAACTGAGAATTTGTAGCCGCCGCTTCTGTCTGCATATACAACAGAGATTTCTACTACATCAAGTGAGAGAACAAACTCTGATATCATAGCTATAAGTGCATCGTTACAGTTAAATGGGATGTGGACAAAACCAAACTGGTCATATACGTGGACGTTTTCTATAGCTGCTCCGTAAGCCTTTAAATCCTGAAGCTCTAATGTGTTAGAGTTAAGATTGTTGATGATGTTCTTATCAGCGAGTGCATGTAGAAATCTAAACATCTCTATATCCAAATCGGTTACACCACGACTAAAAGAAGAGGTATCCATATTGATTCCGTACAAAAGAGCAGTAGCTGTATTAGTATCGGGAACTATGCCTGAATCAATGAAATATTCAGCGATAAGTGTGGCGCAGGCACCTACTATACGTATGTCAGAATACAGGTACTCGCACTCTTTGTAGGTGGGATGATGGTCTATACAGGCAACTTCATTTCCTATTAAATCTGTGAAGTTGGCGTTATACTTTTGTCCGTCAATAGTAACGATATAGTCATCCTGAGTCATATCAGTTAAGTCATTTTTCTCCACAGCAGTTATACCAAAAACGGTTAACATTCTTTTGGAAGTGACTTTTTCGATTTTGCCTTCGTAGCAGATGGTTGTATCTATACCATAACGGCGAAGTAATACCTGAAGTCCGTAAGCACTTGCAAGTGCATCCGGATCAGGAAAATTATGTGTTTGTAAGAAGACCTTGTGTCCTTTGAGTAAATTAACTAACTTATCTATATTCATAACAATCTCCCATTATAGATGTTGTATTTATATTCCAAGTGTCATAGCTGCTATTCTAAAGTATACAAGAAGTGAAATAGCATCTACGATCGTTGTAATGAAGGGACTTGCCATAACAGCGGGGTCAAATCCCAATTTGTCAGCAAAGATAGGAAGAGTACAGCCGATCATCTTTGCTATAAAAACGGTAACAACAAGTGTTACACAAATAACAAGTGCTACTTTGACTTCAACGCCGTCTAATAACATAATCTTTGCAAAGTTACAAACAGCAAGTGTGAGTCCGCACAAAATCGCTACGCGTATCTCCTTCCAGAGAACCTTAAATATATCTGAGAATTCGATATCTCCAATGGATAATCCGCGGATAATGGTAACTGACGCCTGTCCACCCGAATTACCTCCGGTATCCATAAGCATTGGGATAAATGCGGTAAGTGTAATCTGTGAGGCAAGTGCTTCTTCAAAAGATGAAATGATTTTGCCGGTAAATGTTGCTGACACCATAAGCAGCAGCAACCATGGAATCCTTAACTTCCAGGTCTCGAGTACGCTTGTTCTAAAATAAGGTTTATCAGATGGCATAATAGCGGCCATCTTTTCCATATCTTCTGTTGCTTCGTCCTGCATAACGTCGATAGCGTCATCGAAAGTAACGATACCAACAAGTCGATTCTCTTCATCTACGACAGGAACTGCCATCAAATCGTATTTAGTGAATTTCTGCGCAACATCTTCTTTGTCCTCGAGGGTATTAACAGAGATAATATGTGTCTCCATTATATCTTCCATAGTCAGATTCTCATCGGCAAGGAGAAGAGCTTTTACAGTGACGATACCAATAAGTCTTCTGTCATCCTCGGTTACGTAGCAGGTATAAATAGTCTCTTTATCGATACCTGTTCGTCTGATTCTCTTGATAGCCTCCTCGACTGTCATATGAGGTCGTAAGCTGACATACTCAATTGTCATAAGGCTTCCGGCGCTGTCATCAGGATACTTGAGAATTTCATTTATCATTTTACGTGTGTTTGGATCTGTATTTAAAAGAATTCGTTTTACAACGTTTGCAGGCATCTCTTCAACAATGTCAACGGCATCATCGAGGTACAGTTCGTCAAGAACCTCCTTAAGTTCGTTGTCGCTAAAGCCCTGAATTAACATCGCCTGTGCGTTAGCTTCCATTTCAACAAATGTATCTGCAGCTAATTCTTTTGGTAAAAGCCTGAAAAGCAGTGGCAATCTGTCTGCCGGAAGGTTTTCAAATAATGCAGAAATATCTGCAGGGTTCATATCCTCAAGGATGCTTCTAAGCTCCGGATACTGTTTGTCTTTTAACAATTCAATAATTCTTTCTTCCACTTTTTTGCTCCTTTCATTGTTAGGTATGTAATGTAAGTCGTATATACGTATATAGTGGAAGTAAACTGGAAAATGCCTAGAATAGTATATAGAAAGGTAGTGAATTAACGGAACTACAGACTAATTCTATGCAGTTATACCCTCGTGGTTTACCTCCGTTATTAGTCCCCGAGTCCATTAAAATCACCTCTTTGCTTCAAATTATAATCAACTACATAATAACTTTAAAAATGCTATTTGTCAATTGTATTAATTAGCCTGATATGGTATAATATCTAGGTTATGAGATGTATAAATTGGATAGTGGTGAGGTAATTATGAACGATAAATTAGTAAGTCATATAAAAAGTGTTGTTGAGCGAATATCCTTCGCAATTATGAATAACAGAAAGCCTGTTGTGCTCCTTAGATATTACAATTCTTTTGTGATTGATACTAATATGTTTGAAAAAGAGATTAATGATAAACTAGGAAGCTGTTTTGTGAGGATGTACGAGTTTAAAAATGATGTAATGTACGATGTCTGTGAACCTGTTCTTACCTGGATAAAAGAATTATACAACCAGTTTTATTCAGAGTATACAATCGAAGAATTTCTGGATAAGTGCGACGTATATCCTGTGCAAAAAAGTGTATTTATTTCTTTGTTAAAGGACGGAGTGGGCAAGAGAGAAGAAGAACCAATGATTAATGAGGTTGTTTATGAGAATAAGATGTTCTATAGAAGTCTCGTTAGTATTCTTGATTTGATTTCAACAGAACATAATGTTGCATTTTTGTTTAAGGGAATCCATAAGGGACAGTTGTCTGTCTGCAAGTTTCTTCAGGAGCTGATAAGGGAAGATAATTGCAAAAAGCTCACAGTTATAGCCAGCTACAATGAAGTGATGGATGTGCCTGATTATATGCAGGAGAATTGGTCAAGAATGATTGAGCTTGCAGACAAAAAAGGTTATGTTGCTGAGTGGGATGTATATCAGGATGATAAAGATAATGATGAAGATGCTTTTTTTGTGCCGGATGATAAAGATATGAGAGAATATTGCAAAATATTCCTTAATCTGATTAACGTTCTTGAGCTGGAGCAGGCAGAGCACTATCTTGATATGATGAGTTATATGAGGGACTATAATTATAGTATTATACCGGAGGAACTAAGAATCAGGTTAAATATTCTAACAGCATATATAAGTCTGTACAGGGGCAGGTACAAAAAGGTAATTCAGATTTGTGAGGAATTAAGAAAGTTCGATGAGTATGCAAACAGTCTGATGTTGCAGTTTCAATATAATAAGCTTATTGTGATGTCAAAGGTATACTCAGGACAGAGAGAATCTGCATACAGGAATGTATTAAGAATCAACGAAATAGCCCAGAAGATAGGGGAAGAGGAATATGGAGTTGAATCGCATATTTTAAGATGTATGGTGGAGCTTGACGGGTGCAAGGATTTTACATTCAGAAATGGTATAATAAATCTGGCTCCTGATTTTGAACAAAAGGCACTTAAGTATCACTGGAACAACCATATGGCGTACATATACTTTTTTGGGTATATAGATTACAATCATATCAATAAATTGTGTTCTAATGCGGGTGTAGAGGCAATCCTTGAATATAAATATTTTAAGAGGGGTATGGAACTAGCCGATGAGTTAAAGAACAATCAGCTTCTTCTGGATTCATGGCAGAAGGTGCTGACTATCTCTACAAGCTCAGACAATATAGATGTCTCAAATTACTCTGTTAATAGAAGCCTGAAAATAATCAGACAGGAGAAGAGGGAAAAAGAAGAAGCTTTGTTATATAATGGAGCCGGATATTACAACACTCTGCGTGAAAAATATGAAAAGGCAAATCATTATTTAAGGAGTTCTCTGGAAATATGCATCAAGATAGAAGAACCTGTAATGGCACTTGAGACAATCTACAATATAGCAATCAATGCAATAGACTGTGGACAGTATGAAGTGTGTGCAAAGTGTATGAATTTCATTCTCAAGATTATGAAACGTCTGAGACTGGAAAGAGTACGTGTGGCTAACCAGTCAAAGCTGTTAGGAATGCTTGCACTCTCAAATATTATGCTTGGAAAACTCTATGATGCAAAGATGTGTCAGGGAAGAATGGAAAATTTATTAAGTCATATTCTTGATACGGATTCTCCGTGTTTTGATATGTGGGAGGATGATATATTCCTCTATTATCTTGTTTCTGCCGTGATAGCCAAGAGAGAGAAAAAGTACGAGGAAGCTCTTAAACTGTTCAAAAAAACAGAAGAAACAAAGAAGCTAATGCCTACTAACCAGTTTTATGCAATGGTGATTTACGAAAAGGAATACGCTTCGATTTGTAAGTCTTTAGACGATAATGGAAGATTTGAAGATATTCTTGACTCAGGAATTTCATATTGTGAAGAGATGGGGTTTGTTAAGAGAAAACAAAAACTTCTTGATTTCAAAAATGGTATTGAAAGTGAAGAAAGTGAAAATGAAGGAATACAAGAATTTTTATCAGAAGAAGTTATTAATTCGCTGATTGGTATTGTTGAGAAAAACAATTATCAGATGACAATAGAGCTAAAAAATAAGTCTATGAGGTTCTTTAAGAAGTGGGTAGGTATTCTGAATACAGAAAATGGTTCTCTTGAAGATATGATAGACAGAGCTATGAAGAATGTAGAAAATGAGTACAATCTTGATAAGCTTGTATATATAGAGGTGGAGAATGATAATCCTGTAGTCAGATATTTTGATAAGAGCAACCCGATAACAGGTGTTCAGATAAAAGGCATAGTTAAGTATTTTGAAGAATATAAAAAGAGTGTTTCGGTCAGCAGATTTGAAAGTGACTATTCAAGATATGTGGGACTTACTGATTTATTTGGAAGGAACGAAGTAATGGCGATTATGGGAATTCCCATGTTCAACAATGGCAAACTAAAAAGTGTATTAGTGGCAGTTAAGACAAAACATGATAATTTTACACAGCAGACTGAGAACTTTTCAAGGGATGACCAGGAAGTATTTACGGCAACATTTGAGCTGTTACTTGATGCCATCAACAGAGAAAATATCAAGATTATGCTTGAAAAGAATTCGGTAACAGATATTCTTACAGGTCTCTATAACAGACAGGGGCTTAAGAAGGTACTTACAGAGTGTGTAAGCAGGAAGAAACAGGTAATGACGTTACTTTATCTGGATCTTGACAATTTTAAATACTGTAATGACAATTTTGGTCATGAAGTGGGTGACGAAGTACTGGTACTGTTTTCTAATCTGCTTCGCAGAGTTTCAGGAGGAGATAGCATAATCTGTAGGTATGGTGGAGACGAATTTGTAATATTTTTACCTGGTAAAGAGGTTATGGATGGAATTAACGTGGCAGAGGCAGTTTTCAGGGAAATAGAGGATAAACAGGGCTTTATCAATGAGATTGAACTTGCATATGGAAGCAGAATTGAAATCAATCCTGAGGACAGAATCACTTGTTCAGTGGGAATAGCTTCTGATCTTTGTGTGAATAATGAAGATATAAGAAACCTGCTTTTAAAGGCGGATGAAGCTTTATATGATGTTAAGAGAACCACAAAGAATAATTATAAGGTCTGGAGTTAAACGGATTATCTATGTTCTTTACATAATGGTGGGAATTAGTATATAATATCATAATACAACTTGAAAGGAAGTACTATCAGATATGGATAACAACGAAGTAGTATCAAAGAATTTTATTGAGCAGTTTATTGAGGAAGATTTGGCAGAGGGTCACTATGACCACGTACAGACAAGGTTTCCACCGGAGCCAAACGGATATCTCCACATTGGACATGCAAAGTCAATACTTTTAAATTACGGACTTGCTAAGAAATATAATGGAAAGTTTAATATGAGATTTGATGACACAAATCCTACAAAAGAAAAAGAAGAATTTGTAGAGTCAATCAAGGCTGATATTAAATGGTTAGGAGCTGACTGGGAAGACAGACTTTTCTTTGCATCAGATTATTTTGACCAGATGTATGAGGCAGCAGTCAAGCTTATCAAAAAAGGAAAGGCTTATGTGTGTGATTTGTCTGCTGAAGAGATTAGAGAATACAGAGGAACACTCAAGGAGCCGGGTAAGAACAGCCCTTACAGAGACAGAAGTATTGAAGAGAATCTTGCACTTTTTGAAGCTATGAAGAATGGTGAATTTGAGGACGGGACAAAGGTGTTAAGAGCCAAAATCGACATGGCATCACCTAACATTAATATGAGAGACCCTGTCATCTACAGAGTATCAAGAATGACACATCACAGAACAGGTGATAAGTGGTGCATTTACCCGATGTACGATTTTGCCCATCCGATTGAAGATGCAATAGAAGGGGTAACACATTCTATTTGTACTCTGGAATTCGAGGATCACAGACCACTTTATGACTGGGTAGTAAGAGAGCTTGAATACGAGATGCCACCTAGACAGATTGAGTTTGCAAAGCTTTACCTGACAAATGTAGTGACAGGTAAGAGATATATCAAGAAGTTAGTTGAGGATGGTATTGTAGACGGCTGGGATGATCCAAGACTTGTGTCAATTGCAGCGCTTAGAAGAAGAGGATTTACACCTGAATCAATTAAGATGTTTGTTGAACTGTGCGGTGTATCAAAGAGCCAGAGTTCAGTTGATTATGCAATGCTTGAATACTGTATAAGGGAAGACCTTAAGATGAAAAAGCCAAGAATGATGGCTGTTTTAGATCCTATTAAGGTCATTATCGATAATTATGAAGAAGGAAAAGTAGAATATTTTGATGTGGTTAATAATCCTGAGAACGAAGAACTTGGCACAAGAAAGGTTCCTTTTAGCAGAGAAATCTACATTGACAGGGAAGATTTTATGGAAGAACCACCAAAGAAATATTTCAGAATGTTTCCTGGTAATGAAGTAAGACTTATGAATGCTTATTTCGTTACATGTAACAGCTATGTAAAAGATGAAAATGGAAAGGTTGTTGAGATTCATTGTACTTATGATCCGGAGACAAGAAGCGGAAGCGGTTTCACAGGAAGAAAAGTTAAAGGAACTATACACTGGGTATCAGCAGCACATGCCATAAAGGCAGAGGTAAGATTATACGAGAATATAGTTGATGAGGAGAAGGGCAAGTTAAACGAAGATGGAGAACTTAATCTGAATCCGAATTCATTGACAGTTTTAAAGGACTGTTATGTTGAGGAGAATTTTGCAGGTGCTAAGCCGGAAGACAGCTTCCAGTTTGTAAGACAGGGATATTTCTGCGTGGATATGAAGGATTCAACAGATAAGAATCTTGTATTTAACAGAATAGTATCACTTAAGAGTTCATTTAAGTTGCCTTCGTAAAAAATACCAGGTGAAAGGTATGGTGAGAACTAATGGGTAGTAATATTTTTTCAGGACTTGAGGAGCTGGGGCTGTTCGGAATGTCAAATGTTGAGATATTTGACACTGACGAGAATAAGAACAGTGGTAAAGACGGGTTATTGGATGAAAAGTCTAAGGTTCAGGAGATTCAGGAAGCAGATTTGTTGTATGATAAGACATATAAGTGCCCTGTATGTGACAGAGAATTCAAGGCAAAAGCTGTTAAGACAGGTAAGGCACGTATGCTTTCAATTGACACTGATTTGCGCCCAAGATACCAGGGAATTGACACAATCAAATATGATGTAATTGTATGTGGAAAATGTGGTTATGCTGCGCTTAGCAGATTCTTTAATTTCCTTACAATTCCACAGGCGAAGCTTATAGCAGCCAATATTTCACCTAATTTCAAGGGTGTAAATGACAACGTAGATAAATACTCATATGACGATGCTATTATCAGACACAGGTTGGCATTGGTTAATGCTGTAGTGAAGAAGAGTAAGGTTAGCGAGAGAGCTTATGTATGTCTTAAGCTTGCCTGGCTTATGAGGGGAAAAGCTGAGACTCTTCCAAAGGATACAGAGAATTATGAGGAACAGATTAAAGAATTACATGCAAGTGAGCAGGAATTTATCGAAAAGGCATATGAGGGCTTTAAAGTGGCTATGAGCAAGGAGCTCTTCCCGATATGTGGAATGGATGAATATACATTTTTGTATGTTACGGCAGACCTTGCCAGAAAGTGTAAGGACTATACAATGGCGTACAAGCTTGTAGGTGATGTGGTGACATCAAGAACTGCAAGTGTCAAATTAAAGGACAGGGCAAGAGACTTAAAGGACTTAATTAAGCAGGAAAGAGCGGAGGAATAGTGGTATGAAGGAACAGTTATATACAATTCCTGTTAATGATGCGTATGCAGTTGATTGCGAGTGTCCGATTTGTGTTATGTATAACGAACTGGAAAAAAATGCTATTGAGTTTACAATGGGACCAAGTTATATGGAAGATGATGTCAGAATGGTTACTGACAAGATGGGATTTTGCAAAGAACATATGCAACAGATTATGAATGCAGGGAATAAGCTTGGAGCAGCGCTTGTACTTCATACTCATATGAGAAAAATTAATAAAGATATTGAGCAGCTTGCAAACAGCACAACATCAGGTTCTTTCTTTAAGAAAAAAGACAATAGTGCTCTTATTAATTATCTTAAAACAGTTAATGAATCCTGCTACGTATGTAACAGAATCGAAGATATGTTTAACAGATATATAAGAACAGTTCATTATCTATGGGAAAAGGATGAGGTGTTCAGGGCTAAATACAAGACCTCGAAGGGAATGTGTGTAAAGCATTACCAGATGTTACTTGAGCAGGCTAATAAGAATCTGTCAGGAAAGTCTTTGGATGAATTTGTTGACGTTACAAACAAATTGTTCCTTGAGAATATGAACAGAATGGCAGATGACATAGAATGGTTTACGGATAAGTTTGATTACAGACATAAGGATGAACCGTGGAAGAATTCTAAAGATGCATTACAAAGAAGCGTTCATAAGCTTACTAGTGATATGAGCTTTGTTTCAGTTGGAGAAGACTCTAACTAAAAGATAGATAATACTTCTGCAAATGATGTGTAATATATCAGGCAGAATAATTATATATTAACAATGTGATTTTAGAAAGGAGAAGGCTATGGAAAGATTAAAAGGGAAGGTTGCAATTGTTACAGGCTCAACAAGCGGAATTGGTATTGGAATCGCGAGGTTATATGCTGCAGAGGGGGCAAAGGTAGTTATCTGCGGACGTAGAGCTGAAAAAGGACAGGAAGTAGTGGATAGTATTGTTAAAGAGGGTTGAGAAGCATCGTATCATTTTATGGACATTACCGATACAGAGAGCATCGAAAAACTCTTTGATGACACTGTAAAAGAATACGGAAAGATTGACATTCTCGTAAACAATGCGGCAAACGTTGGGTTAAAGGATGGTCGTATCGATGAGTTGACTCTTGAAATGTGGGACAGTGTATTTCAGAGTGATGTAAGAGGCACATGTAATATTATGGTCAACCGTTACGGTGGTCCTGAAGATATCGGACATATGTGTGTGTATCTTGGTTCTGATGAGAGCAACTATGTGACAGGACAGATTATCAATGTTGACGGCGGTCTTAATTCACATGTTCCAACTGTAGCGCAGTTTAGAGAGATGAAATCTCGTACATGGTAAATTAAAAATTAGTGTAAAAAGAGGGGATGTCGAACTTTCGATCGTTAAGTCGACATCCCCGTTTTTGTAAAATAATCCTGAGATATGTTAATCCAATATATTACAGAAGACTATCTTCCATAGAATCCTTAGCTTCTTCTTCATCGAAAGTAGAAGCAGTGTGATCATATGAAACATTAACATATGATCTTGAAGGAGTATCTGCTGTCTGTGCAGTCTCTTTAGCTTCCTCGTCTTCTTCATCATCATCGTCAAAGCTTGTATCGATATCATCATCGATATCGTCATCAAAATCATCGTCGAAATCTATGAAATCATCATCTAAATCTTCCTGACTTGCTTTGTACTTATTGTAAAGAGCAATTCCCCCGGCAACAGCAGTTCCAATAACAGCAGTAGCTGCTATAAATTTTCCTAGTTTTTTCATCATTGTAAAACCTCCTTACGAAACATATTTATATATGTATTATAATACTTTATGGAAAAAAATAAAAGTAGTTTACTGTTTTTTTATATTAGTGTAAAGTAATAATGTTGAATAAAGTTGAGAAATGAGGATTAGCGTGAAAAAAATAGTTTTTTTCGATATAGATGGAACAATATATCATTATAAGCATGGTGTTATTGAAGATACAAAGAATGCGATTAGAGAGCTCAGAGAGAATGGGCATCTGGCAGTCTTGTGTACAGGAAGGACTGTGGCGATGATTACGCCTGATATTTTGTCAGTAGGATTCGATGGAATTATTGCAGGTGCAGGAACATATGTTAGATATGAAGATAAGCAGATATATAGAAGAGACCTGGATACTGAAACAGCCAGAGAAATCGTGAATGTGCTTAAGGAGTATGGTTATATGCCTATTCCGGAAGGTCATGACTATATGTATTTTGAAACAGAAGATAAAATCGTTCCGGAATACAGGCATGCGTATGATATATATATGGAGCTGATTTCTGACAGGATAAGAACCATTGAAGAAGACAATGTAATCGAAGTGGCAAAGCTTAGTGCGGCAAAAACAAAAAACAGTAACCCGAAAGAGCTAAAGAGAAAGGTTGAAGACAGGTTTATGATTGTTGAACATGACGGTGGACTTATTGAACTTGTGCCACATAATCATTCTAAGGCTGATGGGATTAAGAGACTTATTGATGAGCTCGGTATAAGAAGAGAGGACACATATGCATTTGGAGACAGCTTTAATGACCTTGAGATGCTCACATACGTTGAGTATGGCATAGCAATGGGAAATAGTGCAAAAGGATTGTTTGACAAGGTAAAATACAGGACTTCTGATTATGACCAGGGTGGAGTCAGAGAAGGACTCAAAAGATTTGGTTTGATATAAGATAATGCAAAGGAAAGTGATTTTTTGTGGATAAAGTTATAATAAAAAACATAAGAGATTTTGATATAAGACACACACTGGAATGTGGTCAGTGTTTTCATTTTTCTAAGATACACGACAATGACTATGGTGTTGTGTCAGGGGAAAAATTTGTGAGAGTAGTTCAAAAAGATGATGAGTTATATTTTTATAATTCTTCAGAGAAAGATGTATATGATTACTGGATTAAGTATTTTGATTTGGAAAGAGATTATTCAGTAATAAAGGAGGCAATAATTAAATCAGATGCGAGGTTAAAACGTGTTATACAAAATATGCATGGTGTCAGAATTTTAAATCAGGAATTTCACGAGACGCTTATATCATTTATAATATCGCAGAATAAGCAAATACCTCATATTAAGAAGATAGTTTTTGAATTGTCAAGGTGCTATGGCGAAAAGCTTGCAGAGATTGATGGGATAGAATTCTACAGTTTCCCGGATATAAGCAGGTTATCTGATATATCGGAAGAGGATTTCAGGGAATTGAAGGTTGGCTTTAGGGCACCTTATCTTAGGGATGCAGCACTTAATCTTTATAATGAAAAGGTTGGCGATTTTTTAAGAGATATGACTTATGAGGAGGCGGCAGGTACGCTTATGCAGATAAAAGGGGTTGGTGAAAAAGTATCAAATTGTGTGCTTTTATTTTCGCTGGGATTTAGAAATGCATTCCCTGTAGATGTCTGGATAAAGAGAATAATGGAAAAAATGTATTTCGAGGAAAATGATACGGCAAAGGATGTAATTGCGAGGAAAGCAGAGGACTTATTTGGTGAATACGGAGGATATGCACAGCAGTATCTTTTTGCGTATAGAGAAATTTTTTAAAAAAAGGGTTGCAATATTAGAACAAAAGTAATAATATAGGTTTAAATCAATTAGCACTCACAATAAAAGAGTGCTAACAAACAATAAAGGAGGCAGATGAATATGAAGTTAGTACCACTTGGTGACAAGGTTATTTTGAAACAGTTGATTGCAGAGGAGACAACAAAGTCGGGAATTATCATTCCTGGTCAGGCAAAGGAGAAGCCACAGCAGGCAGAGGTTATCGCTGTAGGTCCTGGCGGAATTGTAGATGGTAAGGAAGTTACTATGCTTGTTAAGGAAGGCGATAAGGTTATTTATTCTAAATATTCAGGAACAGAAGTAAAGCTTGATGACGAGGAATTCATCGTAGTTAAGCAGAATGACATTGTAGCTATAGTAGAAGAATAATTTGGAGGTAAGATATCATGGCAAAAGAGATTAAATATGGTGCAGAAGCAAGAAAAGCTTTAGAAGCTGGTGTAAACCAGTTAGCAAATACAGTAAAGGTTACACTTGGACCAAAGGGAAGAAACGTAGTTCTTGATAAGTCTTTTGGTGCTCCACTCATCACTAATGATGGTGTTACAATTGCCAAGGAAGTTGAGCTTGAGGATGCGTTCGAGAATATGGGCGCACAGCTTGTTAAGGAAGTGGCTACAAAGACTAACGACGTAGCAGGTGATGGTACTACAACAGCTACAGTACTTGCTCAGGCAATGATCAATGAAGGTATGAAGAACCTGGCAGCAGGAGCTAACCCTATCGTTCTCAGAAAGGGTATGAAGAAGGCTACAGATGTTGCAGTAGAAGCTATTGCAAAAATGAGCAGTAAGGTAACAGGAAAAGAACAGATTGCCAAGGTTGCAGCTATCTCAGCAGGTGATGATGAAGTTGGTAACATGGTAGCAGATGCTATGGAAAAGGTATCAAACGATGGTGTTATCACAATCGAGGAATCAAAGACAATGCAGACTGAACTTGACCTTGTAGAAGGTATGCAGTTCGACAGAGGATATATTTCAGCATATATGGCAACAGATATGGATAAGATGGAAGCTGTACTTGACAATCCATATATCCTTATCACAGACAAGAAGATTTCAAACATTCAGGAAATCCTTCCAATACTTGAGCAGATTGTTCAGTCAGGTTCTAAGTTACTTATCATTGCTGAAGACGTTGAAGGTGAAGCTCTTACAACACTTATCGTTAACAAGCTTCGTGGTACATTCAATGTAGTAGCTGTTAAGGCACCTGGATATGGTGACAGAAGAAAAGAAATGCTTAAGGATATCGCTATCCTTACAGGTGGTCAGGTTATTTCGGAAGAACTTGGTCTTGAGCTTAAGGATGCTACTATGGATCAGCTTGGTAGAGCTAAATCTGTCAAGGTTCAGAAGGAAAATACAGTTATCGTAGACGGCGAAGGCAATAAGGATGATATTGCAGCAAGAGTTTCACAGATTAAGAGCCAGATTGAAGAGACTACATCAGAATTTGACAAAGAGAAGCTTCAGGAACGACTTGCCAAGCTTGCAGGTGGTGTTGCAGTTATCAGAGTAGGTGCTGCTACAGAAACAGAGATGAAGGAAGGAAAGCTTCGTATGGAAGATGCTCTTAACGCTACAAGAGCAGCCGTAGAAGAAGGTATCATCTCAGGTGGTGGTTCTGCTTACATCCACGCATCAAAAGAGGTTGTTAAGCTTGTTAATACACTTGAAGGCGATGAGAAGACAGGTGCTAAGATCATCTTAAAGGCTCTCGAAGCTCCATTATTCACAATTTCATATAATGCAGGACTTGAAGGTGCTGTAATTGTTAATAAAGTTAGAGAGTCAGAACCTGGATTTGGTTTTGATGCTTACCGCGAGGAATATGTAAATATGGTAGAAGCTGGAATTCTTGATCCTGCCAAGGTTACAAGAAGTGCTCTCCAGAACGCTACAAGTGTTGCTTCAACACTCCTTACAACAGAGTCAGTTGTGGCTACTATCAAGGAAGATGTTCCACCGATGCCAGCAGGTGGCGGAATGGGAATGATGTAATAGAATAGTTATGTCCAATAGAGAAAAGCAGCTAGGATTAAATCTTAGCTGCTTTCTTTTTATTTTCGATAACTGTTATTAATATAAGTGTTATTAGTGACAGGAAAGAGATAAAGCTCCCTATACTAAGTCCCGGAGTGTGATATTCTAGCTCTATCGTGTGAACCCCTTTATCAATGTCAAAGGATAGCAACGCGTTTTGATAAGTTTTTGTTTTTACTCTTGTTCCGTCTATTTTTAAGTTCCATCCAGAGGAATATGGAATTTGTGTTACATATGTACCATAAGTCGGTATATTTATTTTAGCATTAATAGACGTAGAAGTTTTTTTGTTAATGATTGCATCGCTTTGCTTAAGTGTGTTCATAAGCGATATGAAAGTGTCTGTATTTATTGAATATATTTTTATCTTATCTTTTGTAACTGAGTCAAGTATTTCAATTTTATCTCCTTTATTAAGTGGATAATAACAAATATAATTATTGTTATACAATTCCTGCTTTATAAAACCAGAAGATGCATTTGTTTCATATACTGGAAACAATGAGTTATCCCTGAAAATACAGATGTTAAATCCTTTTGTGTAAAAAAACAAATTACCATAATCATTAAGGGAAGATATAGGAGTATAAATCTTATCTATATTGAAGTAATTGGCAATATCATTTATTTCGTCAAAAAGAGTTTTATTGTTATCATTTGTGATTGGCAATATACATCCCAAATTCATATAATAATTGTTTTCGTAAATCTTATTTTCACTTGCAGTATTAACAGGTGTAAGTATGTCATCTAATGTATATTTTTTATCAGTAATGATATATCTAATTCCTAAAAAACTATGCCAAAATGGTTCAAAACTTGGAGCATCTACGCCATTCATAGCACTGAACAATCCTTTGCTTGAAAGAAAAGTAAGTAATTGGTGATTTGAAACTGACGATAATGTGGATATATCGTTGTATCCAATCAGACTTGAGTAATTAGCGTGAGGCTTCAGGGTATTTAGTATGTTGTTATTTTTATCGACTTCACTCACTGATTCTGTTGTGAGATCAATCTGTTTCTGATAACTCTTAAGAGAAAGAGCTGGTTCAACTGATTGACAAACAGATATATATAATTCGAATGTTGTTATAACCAATAAAGCTAAATATGAAACAAGATATAATCTTGTTGTTTGATTTATGTAGATTATAAGTAAGTATAGCAGTACCAGGCTGACAACAGTAAACATAACAGAAAATACAAATGAATTATTGTATTTTGTGGCAGATACAGCAAAAATTATAAGTGAAGCCAGAACAGGATATATAATTCGCTTAATTGTTATAAACTTAATATTTGTAAATGATTCATATGCTATATAAACCAGTAAAAATGAAAAAATAAAACTGTTACGTCCCGGATAACCATTTGGAATGTGAAAACCATTAGCAATATATTCTATGCTAGTAATATTAGTACTCAAAAAAGTTATAATGAGCAAGGACAGATAAAAATATTTCATTTTAACATGTATAGCCTTATTAAAGAAAAACACTATGGCAAATATTAAGCAAAGCAGCCCACTATATAGATTTGGATTGTGATAAGAGCGAGGTTTGAAATTAGTGAACAACCTATAAACAATCTGATATAGTGGGTTTTTTATGCTAAAGGTGAATATTTCTTTTAATGAAAAAGTATTATATGTTTTTTGCAATGCCAGATATTCTGGAATAATCACAAATGAACTGATTAACCCGCCTAGTAGTGAATATTTTATAAAAGTTATAAATTTCGATAGTCTGTTTTCAGGATTAATAATAACTAAATAGAATAATGTATATATAGCTAAAAATAAACATACCATATAGGCAATATAGTAGTTTGTTATTATAGTGGCTGCTAAAAAAATACAGTATGACCATTTTTTGCCATTGTTTAGAAGTTCATAAAGAGCAGTTACAAGTAAAGGCAGCAATATCATAACATCTAACCACATTATTACTATGTACGAGTTTGTAATGTATGAAGATAATGCATAAGAGCTTGAGAACAGAAGTATCCAATATGAATGAGATTTGCGTGATAAACAATAATACATGGTAATCCCACAAAGCCCTGATTTAACTGTAAATAACAAAGATATAAATGTAGGCATAGAATACTTATCAAAAAGTACACAAAAAATATTAAGTGGACTGTTAAGGTAATAAGCAGATTCGCACCAAAAGTCAAAACCTAGTCCACGTCTAAAGGAAAAAAGAATACTGTCGTGTGATTTAAGCTTTTCTGAAAGTTCAGTAAGAAACGGAATTAACTGAAGTTCAAGATCGTTAAGAACTAAAGTGTTATTCCCAAAGGGTGTAATACTGTTCGATAGTAAACATACGCAAATGATTGCTACAGGTATTGAAAACGCTGCAAAATATAAAAATAATATATTATTTTTTTGATTTTTATTTATCATTTTGTACCTCATTTTTTATGACTTATTATGTAAAAAGTTAAAAGTAACAGTAGTGATAAAACAGATATAACAGTTCCCGGTATAAATCCGTATGATGTATAGTGGATGGTTATTTTGTGTGTGCCACTTTCAACATCAAATGCCAGGAGTGCATCTGACACACTGTAAGTATCCACTTTTTTTTCGTCGACATATACCTTATAGCCTTTGTTGTAGGCAAGAGAAGTCATTATTATTCCGTTTTGATGAGAATTGATTTCTCCAGATAATACGTTTTGGGAATGACTATTTACTGTCATTTGATTCTCGGACAGATGAGTCATAAATTTATCGTAATTATTTGAATTTAATGTATATGCAATCAATTCAGTAGCTTTATCAGAAGAATCAAAGTGTATATACCCTCCCTTTGGACTGGAATATACATAATAGATGTAGTTGTCATCAATACCTTTTCTGTGCATGTACAATCCGTTTTTATGGGTTGAAAAAATTTCTTCTTCTCCATCTTCACTTACAAAAGTCTGATTAAGTCCGGAACTTTTATTATATATGAAAAGTTGTGTGCCTGGTTCCACGGACAATGTATCACCATCAGGATAAATCGACTCATATATATTTCCGACGTCTGCGATTTTTGATGCAAAATCATTTATCTGTTCAAAAGGATTAGAATTATGAGTGAATTCGAAGTCCTTTATTTCTTCAGGAAGAACAAATCCAGGTGATAATGCATAAGTATTCCGGTATAAATAGTTATCCTCAGTTTTGTCGATTAAGGACAGCCCGTATGCTCCCGTGTATTTGTTTTCAGTACATATATACTTTACACCAAGTATAGAAAGAAATACCGGTTCATATGAAATGTCATCAATGGTATTTACATATACAGGATATCCTATGTTATATAAAAACATAAGTGAATCAAAATTCTGCATAGAAGAATAATTGGAAATAGCTTTATAATTTCCAAGACTACTACTGTTAAAACTCAATTTTGCGTCATTTTTTACTCTATAAAAAGAAGAATCATTAATTCTATTAACAAGTTCTTTAGATGTATTAATATTATCAGTGAATTCTTTACATTGAGTAAAATTGTTTATGGTTGCGTAAGCGTTAACACCAGATTCCAGTATCATTAGCATAGCAAGGATAAAGTATGTATATTTAATACTCCACTTTGGAATTAAATGAATTGCAATAAGGTATATTGTAATTGCAATAATGCTGTAAATTGAACTAAGCATAACAGATGTGTAATCTAACTCCAGTATTGAAAGTGAACATAATATTGTTGAAACCAGGTAGGAGTAGAACAGCACTTTTTTCTCAGGAAGTTTAGATGTGAGCACATCTGCTATAATTGTTAATGCTACAAAAATAAAAATAAATGATTGTCTTGCTGCAAGACAATTAACGTGATGAAAACCGTTCCATAAATAGTCAAGTACACTGAATCTAAAAGATTCAAGAAGCAATATATAGATAAGTATTTTTCCTATTCTATGCTTTAAAGGAATACTTTTCTGTAATATAAATACAGGAAGTATGAGTATTGCTAAAACGCTTGAGTAAATATAAGGGTCGTGCATAAATGTTGGTTTTGCAAGTAGTTGTTGTCTGAAAATTGAAATTATAGGTTTATAAAACATTCTGACCTTCTCAAACATTCCATAAGAAGATGGTTCGGAAAATTGTAAATTGTATGCAGTAGGAAGAAGAATAAATGCAGATAATCCTCCTGATATAAAAGAAAAAACTGCAAATCTTAGGGAGTTAACTGCAAAGTTTTTGAAATTAGTATAATTAATGAAACTTAGGTATAAAAAATATATACAGCAAAATATGCATATCATAAAACCAACATAGAAGTTTGTTATTATGGCATAAGAAAGAGAAAGAGTATATAAACAAAATTTTTTTTCTTCATATATTCTTTCAAGTCCCAAAATTATAAGAGGAAATACTAAAAAACCATCTAGCCACATAATATTGCCATAGTAGTTTACAAAGTATGAGCACAAAGCATAACACGTTGATAAAGAGACGAAAAATATTTCATGCTCAAATCGTTTGTAATGCTTTTTGAAATATATGTAGCAAAATAATCCGGCCAAAGCACATTTAATAAGAACCATTAATGAAATAGCTGCAGGCATTGACGATGAGTCAAATAACATACAAATTACTATAAATGGACTTGCGCAATAATATGCTATTTCGCTGATATAATCAGTTCCAAGACTTCTGTTAAGGTTTAAAAACAGATTTTCACCATGTTTGATTTTATCACATAATTCTGTGTAAAAAACAGAATACTGTGATTGTAAGTCAGCATATAAAAGTGAATTATTGCCAAAAGGAGTAATTGATTTAAAAACAAATATTCCTAATAGAACAGATAGGGGGATAAGCCCTGATAATAAACAATATTTTAAACGTATTTTTGAATTATTCATTGGTCTTTCTTCCTTTTCTGATAATATATTTCTAAAATTATAAATGTTATAGCTGATAAAGCTGTTATAATTACACCAATATAATTGTATGAAGAATTATATTCAAGAGCTATTGTATGATCACCTTTGTTCAGATTAAATGTAATAAAAGTATCTTTATATGATGAAAGAGATGTTTTCTTACCATCAACATATAAATCCCAGTGTTTGTCATAAGGTATTGAGGTAAAGATAATCCCTGATTCACTTGAATTAATAGTTGCATCGATTGAAGTGTCGGTATAGTGTAATACATTCAACATATTTTTTGAGGCACAACTATAAAATAATTCCATTTTGTCTTTATCAAATGAGCATACATACAAATCAAGGTTATGATATTCGTCTTTCTCGTTTGATATCTTAATTGCAACTGTTTCACCACGTTCTAATTCACCAAGATATGAAATATATCCTTTTGACAGATAGTTAAATGGTTTTTGCTCAATAGTACCGTCATTATGATGAATTGAAGCCATAATCTGACAATAAATTGGTGAATTATACTTAAAATAAACAGGTTTGTTGTCTGTAACCATAAATTCATAATGATTTACGTTCTTTTCATAGGAAATATTATTGAAAATGTTGTCCTTTTGATTTGTTATGGTCTGGTATAATGAATTTAGGTTATCAAAAGGATTTTCAGATTCAAGTAAGTCCACATCTGAAAAAGATGGTGGGACCATAAAACCTATTGGAAGAGCATAATTATATTTATAGCAGTTAATGTCGGTGCTTTCTGTCCGGGTGTAAAATTCAGGAATATCTGTAAAAGATAAATCCTGTGAGCTGATTAAATATTTTACTCCAAGAATAGAGGCGGTAACAGGTGTATGTCCATAAAATGAAAAATAATTTGTTGATGCTTCTAAACCCAATGCCTTATAAAAATCAGTTATATGATTGTTTGCGGTAGATGAAAAACAGGATGCACTATTGTAGTTCATCAATGCGCCATCATTAGGAGAAAAAGTACTAGTCTGTTCAATTCTAAAAAAATCCGTATCATTTTCTCTAAGCTTCTTTGTATAATCCGTAACTTTATTATAGGAATCAATAAAAGAAGAACGGTTGTTAGTACTATATATAAATACGCCGGCGTTCATATAGAGTTCATAGCTTATGGTTAGTAAAAGTAATAAGTGTATAATTCTTGTTTGTTTAAAACCTGATACTATTATAAATGTAAATATAAAATACATAAGGACAAAGAAAATGGTTAAGAATATAATATTCTCTTTGTAATCTGTAGTTGAATTATTACCGTTAATCTGAAATTTCCAGATAATTGCAATATATAGAATTGTACACATAACACTTATTATGTATGATTTGTTGTTTATGTATTCAATATTTGACAGCGCCTCATACGAAACAGTAAGTACAAAGAAAATAAAGATAAACGAATTTCTTGTACAGATACTGTTTGTAAAATGAAAGCCATGCCATATGTAATCAAGAATATTTGTATTGAAGCTTATTAGCATAAATACTAATATAGAAAGATTAATACACTTACTTTTCTTCTTTATTTTTTTGTTAAGAACATAAAGAGGAATAGCAAGAAGAATTATTACTGAGCAATATAGGTTAGGGAAATTATCCCCTATTTCTTTAGGAACAATTATGGAAAAACGAGTTATCAAATCTATAAATGATATATAAAAATCTATCGTCTTCGGAAAACTAAATTCTCCAGAAGCAGTTGAAGAAAGAGCTATCATTGCCGGAAATATTGCAATTGCAGATGTAAGTCCGGCGAGGAGAGAATATGCAAAAAACAATTTTATAGAAGTAAAGAGATAATTTCTTTCAAGTTGTTTCTCGTTTACAAATATTAACAGTAAAAAATATAGTAATGAAAAAATACAAATAATAATTGCTATATAGTAATTTGAAAGTATAGTTATAAAAAGGGAAAAGAAGTACAATTTATACTTTCGTTCTTCATAAATATATTGAATACCAAGTACAATCAGTGGAAATAAAATAAGTGCATCAAGCCATATAATATTGAAACAGTATGTACATACATATGACGAAAGGGCATAACAAAGAGAAATAGAAACTGTAAGTAGATTCCTATTTTCATAATTTTTTGATAAGTAATAGCAGAATGTCACTGCGCAAAGAGATATTTTAATAATTATCATAATATCGATGGCATCTGCAATAAGAGAAGAATCGATAAGCATAATTATCAGGTTGGCAGGACTTGTTAAATAATATGAAAGAATAGGACTGAAGGGGAGCCCCAGCCCTAAATTCCAAGAGTATGCAAGACTTTGACTATTAGCTAATTTATGCTCCAAATTAACAAGGAACGGCATATACTGTTGAAATAAATCTGAATAGAGATAACTGTAATCTCCAAACGGGTATATTTTACTTTCTTTAAATATTATTAGTAGAATTATAGCAGGTATAAAAAAACACAAAAAATATCTATAATTAGTCTTTAAGAACTTCATAGGAAACTCCTTTTTCTTTTATTAGTGTAATAATTAACACGATAATTGATAATACAGACATTATCAAACCAACATAAAAATATGGAGATACATAGTATAATTCTATGGTATGTTCTCCGGTGGATATGTCAAAGGTTAGCAGATTACCCACAGATTTAAACGTATTGACTTTTTTATTGTCTACTTTAACTCTCCATCCCCTACTATATGGAATTGAAGTAACAACATAATCGTTAGAAACCGCATTTAGTATACCATATACATAATTGTCAGTAAACTTTGATATTGTCATTTGATTAGCTGACAATACATTAATAAGCGAATGGAAATTATCCATATTTAGCTTGTAGGCAATTATCTCTGTTTCTTTTGTAGCTTTAGATAGTTCTATGTATCCATTCTGTTTGTTTTCAGGTAACATTACAATATAATTTGAATTATACATATCTTCATATAGATAAGGATCTATATCTATAGAAGAATATATACCATACAAATTATCATCATAATGATATAGTGAATCTTCCAATAGTTTTTTGGAATACAGATAAACAGTTGTGTTTTGAGGAATAATAATTTTATTATCAGTTATTTTAAGAACAATAGGTTCATATACCTTCTGGTTTATGATGGCATTTGAAAACTCATTAATATTTTCAAATGCATTTTTATCTGAAAATGTAATATCAGTTATAGCTTTTGGAGCTTCAAAAGCTATAGAAAGAGCGTTGTTATTCTGATATAGATTTGACTGCGTGGTAGATGTAAGTAATTTATGGTTCGTCTGGATATTGGAATAGACATATTTTACTCCCAGAATGCTTGAAAATACCGGTTCAAAAGATAGCATATTTGAAGCATTCAAAGAAGAAAAAGCTCCTATTCGCGATAAAAACGATATTGTTTCGTCGTTTGCAACAGAAGAAACGGTGGATAATGAATTGTAGTTACTGATACTTCCAAGGTTTTTGTCATGATTTATAAGATTTAATGTACGATAGAATGTATCGTTGGCTTGTGTAAAATCATTGTAGTCTGTATAAGTGTCATATTCGGAAGTTTTAATTCCAAGGAGCGGCATAGAGCTAAAGAGCTCAAGACACATAATAAATACAATAAAAACTAAAGTAAATTTTTTTTTCATAAATACAGATATATATAGAAGTGTTGCATAAAGTAAAATTATACATAAATTTATAAAGCCATATTTGTCAAATTCTGCAGTACTATATAGATAGATACTTGACATAGTTAAGAATATGCTAAGTACAACTCCTGAAAGAAAGCGTTTTCGTGTTAATATCATCGAATGTTGGAAGGCTTCGCAGGAGATGACTAGCAGTAAAAAAATCGCAATAAAAGAGTTTCTGCCTACAAAACCGTTAGGAGCATGGAAACCATTAACAACAAATTCAATTAATTTAAACTGCATAGATAATAAAACCAGTAACAGTAGAGAAATTTTACCTATTTTTTTTGATATTGATATATGTCTGTTGATTAAGAACATAATTAAAAGTAAAACAACTAAAACACCACAGTATAATTTTGGCATAGCTTGGATATCAGATGAAGAAAAGAATGTCAAGGCGTATATATTGGTAAAAAAGTTATAGTTTGAACCCAAAAGTGCTTTGAGAGATGTGATACCTGCAGGTTTTGCTGTGGAGGATAATGCTATAATATTAGGGACTAAAAGTACACAGGTACTTAAAGCTGCCAATAGAGAATACTTCATAAATCTTATAAAGCTTTTAAGCATAAACTTTTTGTCTTTGATATGCAATTCAACTAAAGTGAAATAGAAAAAGTAAAAAAACAAAAAAATACATATCATAAAAGCAATATAATAGTTTGAAAAGATTGTAAGTGATAGGAAAATAGGATAGAGATATGTTTTGTTACCCTTTAGCATATATTCAAGAGAAAGTAGAAGAACAGGTAACATAATCATTCCATCAATCCACATAATCAATACACTATAGCACATAAAGTATGCGCTTGTTGAATATGCGTATGAAAATAAAAGCATAATTGAATAGTCAAAGATTGTACTCTCCTGTGTTTCAAAATGCTTCTTTATATATATGAAAAAGGTTAATCCGCATAAACCGTTTTTTAATATGAATATTAAAGAAATATAGTCATACATATTGTTTCTGTTAAAAAAGATTGACAGAATATTGATTGGACTTGAGAGGTAGTAGGTGATTTCAGAATAAAAATCAGTGCCCATACCTCGGTTCCAACTATAGAACAGGCTGGAATTGTTCGAAATCTTTCTGGAGAATTCATTAAAAAAAAGAATTAACTGATAACGTAAATCCCCAACTATAAAGGTTTCATCGCCGAAAGGATGAATGTTTTGTGCGTACATTTTTAATATAAAGAAAATTACCGGTATAAAAAAAGCACAAAGGTATAATAGAAACTGTTTTTTTCTTGTCATAATCATTTATCTCCTCAAATCTGTAACAATAAATAAAATTAATCCAAATTATATCATAAAATTCATTGACAAACTACATTTAAAGTGATATTTTATCAATGTAAGGATGTTAGCACTCTATGAAGTTGAGTGCTAACAAAGACAAAAAGACAATGATTTCGGTATAGGAGAGGTGCCTGTGGAACTGGATGAGAGAAAATTTAAGATATTGAAGGCAGTTATTAAGAACTATCTTGAAACCGGCGAACCGGTGGGCTCAAGGACGATTTCAAAATATACTGACTTGAATCTTAGTTCAGCTACAATAAGAAATGAGATGTCAGATCTTGAAGAACTGGGATACATTATTCAGCCATATACATCGGCCGGACGAATTCCATCAGACAAGGGATACAGATTATATGTAGACCAGATGATGAAAGAGAAGGAAGAAGCTCTTGATGAAAGAGAGAAGGAAGTAGTCGAGCTTAAGGAATTCCTTAATGAGAAGGTTGAGAAGGTTGAGGAGTTGCTTCAGGATACGGCGAGACTGCTGGCAAACAATACTAATTATACGACCATGGTGTCATCACCTAAGTATGCGAAGAGAATTAAGTTTATTCAGTTATCAAAGGTTGAGTCAGACAAATTGCTCTGCGTAATAGTTCTTCAGGGTAATATCATTAGAAACAGAATGATTAATCTAAGTGAAGAGATTGATGAAGAGACAACGCTTAAGCTTAATATTTTGTTCAACAGTACACTTAATGGATTATCCCTTGAAGAGATTAATCTGGCACTGATATCCGGGATGACAAGTCAGGCAGGAAAGCATGGTATGCTTGTTAAATCGATTCTTGATGTGTTGGCAGAAGCAGTCAGCTCGGATGAGGAATTGAAGATTTATACCAGCGGAGCTACCAATATTTTTAAGTATCCGGAGCTTAGCGACAGTGCTAAGGCGAGTGAGCTTATATGTACCCTGGAAGAGAAGAAGCTCCTTACCAATTTTTTGGTAGATGGGGACTCGGACAATACAGGTATTCAGATATATATAGGAAATGAGACTCCTGTTAATTCGATGAAGGATTGTAGTGTTGTAACTGCAACCTATGAATTAGAAGACGGAGTAACAGGTACAATAGGTATTATTGGACCAAAGAGAATGGATTACGAGAAAGTGGTCGAGAATCTTAAGATAGTTAAGAAACAGCTCGATTCAGCATTTAAGAAGGATTAAAGAAAGGTGGCATGATAAAGTGGAAGAAAAGAACATAACAGAAGAAACTGTAGACGAAGTAGCAGAGGAAGTGGTAGAAGAAACAGAAGAAAATGTGGAAGATGCACAGGATGTGACTACTGAAGAGACAGATAAAGAAGAACAGACAGAAGAAACAGAAGGGAAAAAGGGATTCTTCAAGAAAGATAAAAAAGAAAAAAAAGACAAAAAAGATGAGATGATTGAAGAACTCACAGATAAGTATAAGAGAACATTTGCAGAATTTGATAATTTCAGAAAGAGATCAGAGAAAGAAAAAGCTGCAATGTATGAAATAGGTGCTAAAGATATAGTGGAGAGAATTCTTCCTGTTGTTGACAATTTTGAAAGAGGACTTTCCATGGTGTCAGAAGATGAGAAGGAATCGCCATTTGTAGATGGAATGGATAAGGTCTACAAGCAGTTGTTAAAGGCTCTTGAAGAGGCAGGTGTTAAACCAATAGAAGCACTTGGCAAAGAGTTTAATCCTGATTTCCACAATGCAGTAATGCACGTTGAGGATGAAGAAGCAGGAGAAAACATAATCATTGAAGAGTTCCAGAAGGGCTATATGTATAGAGAAACAGTAGTCAGACATAGTATGGTAAAAGTAGCTAATTAATTTTAAAATAGGAAAGAGGTAAATTAAAATGAGTAAGATTATTGGTATTGACTTAGGTACAACAAATTCATGCGTAGCTGTTATGGAAGGTGGAAAACCAACAGTTATCGCAAATACAGAGGGTGTAAGAACTACTCCTTCAGTAGTAGCTTTCACAAAGAATGGTGAGAGACTTGTAGGTGAACCGGCAAAACGTCAGGCTGTTACAAATGCAGAGAAGACAATAGCTTCTATCAAGAGACATATGGGTACAGACTACAAGGTAACAATAGATGACAAGAAATACTCTCCTCAGGAGATTTCAGCGATGGTTCTTCAGAAGCTTAAAACTGATGCAGAAGGATATCTCGGAGAAAAGATTACAGAAGCTGTTATTACAGTTCCGGCTTACTTCAATGATGCACAGAGACAGGCAACAAAGGATGCCGGTAAGATTGCAGGTCTTGAAGTTAAGAGAATTATCAACGAGCCAACAGCAGCAGCTCTTGCATATGGTCTTGATAATGAAAAAGAGCAGAAGATTATGGTATACGATTTAGGTGGTGGTACATTTGATGTATCTATTATCGAAATCGGTGATGGCGTTATCGAAGTATTATCAACAAATGGTGATACAAAGCTTGGTGGTGACGACTTTGACCAGAAGCTTACAGACTATATGTTAGCTGAATTCAAAAACACAGAAGGTGTTGACTTATCAAACGATAAGATGGCTCTTCAGAGATTTAAAGAAGCTGCTGAAAAAGCTAAGAAAGAATTATCATCAGCTACAACAACAAATATTAACCTTCCATTCATCACAGCTACAGCAGAAGGTCCAAAGCATTTTGATATGAACCTTACAAGAGCTAAATTCGACGAATTGACAGCAGATTTAGTAGAAAGAACAGTAATCCCTGTTCAGAATGCTCTTAAGGATGCAGGTTTAACAATTGACGAAATTTCAAAGGTATTATTAGTTGGTGGTTCTACAAGAATCCCTGCTGTTCAGGATAAAGTAAAACAGTTAACAGGAAAAGAGCCTAACAAGAGCCTTAACCCAGATGAATGTGTTGCACTTGGTGCTTCTATCCAGGGTGGTAAGCTTGCAGGTGATGAAGGTGCAGGAGATATCTTACTTCTTGACGTAACTCCACTTTCACTCAGTATCGAAACAATGGGTGGTGTTGCTACAAGATTAATCGAGAGAAATACAACAATTCCTACAAAGAAGAGCCAGGTATTCTCAACAGCAGCAGATAACCAGAGTGCAGTTGATATCAACGTTCTTCAGGGTGAAAGACAGTTCGCTAAGGATAACAAGAGTCTTGGACAGTTCAGACTTGATGGTATCCCACCAGCAAGAAGAGGTGTTCCACAGATCGAGGTTACATTCGATATCGATGCAAATGGTATCGTAAATGTATCTGCTAAGGATCTTGGTACAGGAAAAGAACAGCACATCACAATTACTGCCGGTTCTAATATGTCAGATGATGAAATCGAAAAGGCTGTTAAGGAAGCTGCTGAATTTGAAGCACAGGATAAGAAGCGTAAAGAGGCAATTGATGCAAGAAACGATGCTGATTCAATGGTATTCCAGACACAGAAGGCTCTTGATGAAGCAGGTGATAAGCTTGATCCTAACGACAAGGCAACAGTTGAAGCTGATTTAAATGCTCTTAAGGATTTGGTTGAAAAGACAAATGCTGAGGATATGACAGAGGCACAGGTTGCTGATATCAAGGCTGCACAGGAAAAACTTATGCAGAGTGCACAGCAGTTATTTGCTAAGATGTACGAACAGACACAGGGAGCAGCAGGTCCTGATATGGGAGCTGCCGGAGCAGATATGGGTGCCGGAGCAGCTGATGACAATGTAGTAGATGGTGACTACAAAGAAGTATAAAGATAGCATATATATATTAACACATGAGTCGACAGTGGGATACCACTGTCGATTTGTGGGATTTTTTAGAAATGGAGATTATTATGGCTGATAAAAGAGATTATTATGAGGTGCTTGGTGTCGATAAGAATGCAGATGACGCCGCCTTAAAAAAAGCGTACAGAGTACTTGCGAAAAAATATCATCCTGATACTAATCCGGGAGATGCAGAGGCAGAGGCTAAGTTCAAAGAAGCTTCAGAAGCATATGCAGTACTTAGTGATCCGGAGAAGAGAAGACAGTATGACCAGTTTGGCCATGCTGCGTTTGAAAATGGCGGTGGCGGAGCCGGAGGATTTGGCGGCTTTGATTTTAGCGATATGGGCGACATATTTGGAGATATGTTTGGAGATATCTTTGGTGGTGGCAGAAGAAGACAGAACAACGGACCACAAAAGGGTGCAAATATCAGAACCAGTGTCAGGGTTACTTTCGAAGAGGCAGTATTTGGTTGTGAGAAGGAAATTGAGCTTACCCTGAAGGATACATGTTCAAAATGTAACGGAACAGGTGCTAAGCCTGGAACATCTCCTGAGACCTGTTCAAAGTGTGGCGGTAAAGGTCAGGTTGTATACACACAACAGTCACTGTTTGGAATGGTAAGAAATGTTCAGAGTTGTCCGGATTGTAACGGTACAGGTAAAGTGGTTAAAGAGAAGTGTCCTGACTGCTATGGAACCGGATATATCAGCAACAGAAAGAAGATTTCAGTTTCGATTCCTGCGGGTATTGACAATGGTCAGAGTATCAGAATACGTGACAAGGGAGAACCGGGTATAAATGGTGGACCAAGAGGAGACTTACTTGTAGAGGTAGTAGTGTCAAGACATCCTATTTTCCAGAGACAGGATTATAACTTGTATTCCACATCGCCAATATCATTTGCTCAGGCTGCACTTGGTGGAGATGTCAAAATCAAGACTATTGACGGTGACGTATTATTCAATATCAAGCCTGGAACACAGACAGATACACGCATAAGATTAAAGGGAAAAGGTGTACCTACACTTAAGAATAAACAGGTACGTGGTGACCACTATGTAACTTTGGTGGTTAAGGTGCCGGAGAAGCTTACAAGCGAACAGAAAGAGGCATTGAGAGCGTTTGATGACGCTATGGGTGGTACTTTGGAGGAATCAAAAAAAGAGTCTGACAAAGAGTCAAAGCCTAAGAAAAAAGGGTTTATGGATAAGCTTAAAGACACATTTGAAGGCTAGGAATGGAGATTTATATGAAGTGGAATAAATATACTATTGAGACCACAACGCAAGCTGAAGAAATTGTTACAAGCGTACTTGGCGAGCTTGGAATAACAAGTGTGGAAGTTGAAGATAAGATGCCGCTTAGCGAAGCGGATAAGAAAAAAATGTTCGTAGATATTTTGCCGGATCCTGAATTCGATGATGGGAAAGCTTACATAAGCTTTTATACAGAATTACATGAAGTGTCGGATGATGACGAGGAAGCTGAGGGCGTTGTGGGAGAACGTTGCCCGATAACTCGGGATGAAGTACTGTTAGAAGTCCTTATGGAAGAACTAAACACTATGAAGGATATAGTAGATCTTGGCACATTGAATATTACAAAGAGTGTGACAGAAGATCAGGACTGGATAAATAACTGGAAAGCATATTTCCATCCGTTTTATGTGGATGATATTTTAATCAAACCTACATGGGAAGAGATTCCTGAGGGAAGCGAGCACAGTATGTATATCGATATTGATCCAGGAATCGCTTTCGGAACAGGTATGCATGAGACTACAAGACTATGCATAAGACAGCTTAGAAAATATGTGAATAAGGATACTAATCTTCTTGATGTTGGATGTGGAAGTGGTATTTTATCTATTATAGGTCTTAAGCTTGGAGCAGACAAAGCAACAGCGATAGATATTGATCCTGATGCGACAAAGGCAACTATTGAAAATGCCAAAGTAAACGGCATAGATATGAATAAATACACAGTGTTTGATGGAAATATCCTGGAAGATAAGGGTATTCAGGATAGAACAGGATATGAGTGTTATGACATAGTAGTAGCGAACATTCTTGCAGATGTAATTATTCCACTGCAGGAAGTGATAGTTCCTCATATGAAAAAAGGAGCGACTCTCATCACTTCAGGAATTATTAACACAAAAGAGCAGGAAGTAATGGAAGCGGTTAATACAAATCCGGCACTTACAGTTACAGAAGTTACTAGAGATGGAGACTGGGTGTCTATAACAGCAGTTAAAGGTTGAACTGATTAACGAAAGGAATTACTAAAATGCATCATTTTTTTGTTACACCAGATTGTGTTGATGAAAAATATATATCAATAACAGGTAGTGATGTTAATCATTTGAAGAATGTTCTCCGCGTAAAAATTGGCGAAGAACTTCTTGTGAGTGATGGACAGGGAAAAGACTATATGTGCAGGATTGATGGTATCGATGACAAAGAAATTAAGGCTTTGATAGTATCGGAGGAGTTCTCAGGTACAGAATTGCCTGCCAGATTATACCTGTTTCAGGGATTGCCAAAGAGTGATAAAATGGAGCTGATAATCCAAAAGGCAGTAGAGCTTGGATGTTTTGAGATAATCCCTGTAAACACAGCCCGTTCTATAGTAAAGCTTGACAAAAAGAAAGAAGATGCTAAACTTAAGCGTTGGAAAGCTATTTCTGAAAGCGCTGCAAAGCAGTCCAGAAGAAGTATAATTCCAAATATTCACAGTGTTATGACGTTTAAGGAAGCCATAGAATATGCAAAGGATTTCGATATAAATCTGATTCCCTATGAGAATTTTAAAGATATGACAGAGACTAAGGAAGCGGTTGATAAGGTTGCTGGAGGGATGAATGTCGGTATTTTTATCGGACCGGAAGGTGGTTTTGAGAAATCAGAGGTGGATATGGCAGTTGAAAATGGAGCAAAGCGTATATCACTTGGAAAAAGAATTCTTAGAACAGAGACGGCAGGTATGGCGATTTTGTCTGTACTTATGTTTCGCATTGAAGAAAGGAACGGCAATTAAGTGGAAGCATATTTAGATAATTCGGCTACAACGAAAGTGTTTGACAGTGTACGTGACGTCGTTGTAAAGACGATGTCGGAGGATTACGGGAATCCATCTTCTATGCATCTTTTCGGGATGCGTGGAGAGAATTATGTTAAAGAGGCAAGGAAAACAATAGCATCAGTCCTAAAGGCGACAGAGAAAGAGATTATTTTTACTTCAGGTGGCTCAGAGTCAAACAATATGGCGTTGATTGGGGCGGCAGAAGCCAACAAAAGAGCAGGAAAGCATATTATTACTACAGGGATTGAACATGCTTCGGTGTCAGCTACAATGAAATACCTGGAAGGGTTAGGATATGAGATTACATATCTTCCTGTTGATAACACAGGAAAGGTTGATTTGGAATCTCTTAGACAATCCTTAAGAGAGGATACGATTCTTGTATCGGTTATGTATGTAAACAATGAGATTGGAACAATAGAACCAATAGAAGAAATTGGTAAGATAATTAAAGAATATAATAAGTCGATTCTCTTTCACGTAGATGCCATTCAGGCATTTGGCAAAATAGATATTGTGCCGAAGAGACTTAACATAGATTTGATGTCGGTAAGTGCGCACAAGATACATGGACCAAAGGGAGTAGGATTTATATACATCAAAGAGAAGACAAAAGTAAAGCCTATTATCTATGGTGGTGGTCAGCAAAATGGTATGCGTTCAGGAACAGAGAACGTGCCGGGAATAGCAGGACTGTCACAGGCCGTAAAAGAAATATATAAAGATTTAAAATCAGAAAATCAGAAAATAACTGAGCTAAAAGATTATTTTATAGATAGAGTCAGCGAACTTGAAGGAGTTACGATTAACAGTAAAAAAGGAAGTGTAGGAGCTCCGCATATTATAAGTGTCAGTGTGGAGGGCATTAGAAGTGAGGTATTATTACATGCTCTTGAAGAAAGAGGAGTGTATGTATCGGCGGGAAGTGCATGCTCCTCGAACAAGCCGGCGGTCAGTGCGACTCTTAAGGCGATAGGAGTGAAAAAAGAGTTACTCGATTCAACCGTCAGATTCAGCTTGTCGGTATTTACCACTAAGGAAGAAATTGATTATGCCATAGAAACTATGGAAGAATTGATGGGAAGACTTAGAATATATAGGAGAAAATAGCATGGAAAAAATGTTTAAAGCGTTTTTGATTAAATACGCAGAGATTGGAGTTAAAGGAAAAAACAGATATATTTTTGAGGATGCCCTTGTTGCAGCTATAGAGAATTCATTAAAGGATGTAGATGGCGAATTCAAGGTAAGCAAGACTTCAGGAAGAATCTATGTGACAACAGATGGCGATTATGATTACGACGAGACAATAGAAGCGCTTAAAAGAGTGTTTGGTATTGTTGGAATTTGTCCTCTTGTTCAGATTGAAGATAAAGGCTTTGAGGATCTTAAAAAGCAGGTAGTTGAATATATGGATAAGATGTATCCTGATAAGAATACTACTTTTAAAGTGTTTGCAAGAAGAGCAAGAAAGAATTATGAGAAGAATTCGCAGGAAATCAATATGGATCTTGGAGAGGCTGTTCTTGATGCGTTCCCTGAGATAAAGGTTGATGTTCATAATCCAAAGATTAGTCTCAACGTAGAAATCAGAGAGATGATTAACATCTATTCAGAGACGATTAAGGGACCTGGTGGAATGCCAATAGGTACAGCAGGTAAAGCAATGCTTCTTTTATCGGGTGGTATTGACAGCCCTGTTGCCGGATATATGATTTCAAAACGTGGAGTTAAGCTCGAGGCTACATATTTCCACGCACCACCATATACAAGTGAAAGAGCAAAACAGAAGGTTGTTGACCTTGCAAAGCTTGTGGCAAAATATTCAGGACCGATTAAGTTAAATATAGTCAATTTTACAGATATCCAACTGTATATTTATGAACAGTGTCCTCATGAAGAACTCACAATTATTATGAGAAGATATATGATGAGAATTGCAGAGCACTTTGCCAGGGAATCGGGATGTCTTGGTCTTATTACAGGTGAGAGTATCGGACAGGTTGCAAGCCAGACTATGCACAGTCTTGCTGCTACCAATGAAGTGTGTTCACTTCCGGTATATAGACCGCTTATAGCTTTTGATAAACAGGATATAGTGGATGTGTCAGTAGATATTAATACTTATGAGACATCAATACTTCCTTATGAAGATTGCTGTACAATATTTGTGGCAAAGCACCCTGTTACAAAACCAAACTTAAAGGTTATCAATTCTTCAGAGAGGAAGCTTGAAGAGAAGATTGATGAGCTTGTAAAAGAAGCGATTGAATCAGTGGAAGTAGTGATTGCACAGTAGTATATAAATGAAAAAAAACGAGTAGGTGAAAACCTACTCGTTAAAAATTAAGTTAAATAACTATTCAACTATGTATGGCTTAAGTACTGCAAGTACTTCATCTATGTTATCTTCTGCATGAACGTTTAAGTCGATTGTCTTTGAAAGATCTAAGCTGAAGATACCCATGATTGACTTTGCGTCGATTACATATCTGCCTGATACTAAGTCGAAATCAGATTCGAACTTTGTAATGTCGTTAACAAATGCCTTTACCTTATCGATTGAGTTTAAACTAATTTTTACTGTTTTCATTTTAATAACCTCCTGTTTTGCAAATTTACCTTCCTAGCAATATATATAACTATACTGCTATCAAAATATATAGTACATTTATAATTGATAAAAGTCAATATTTTTATAAAATAGAAAAGAGGAAAAAATGATGAAAGTTGCACTTCACAACTTGGGATGTAAAGTAAATTCATATGAAACAGATGCTATGACAAAGCTTCTCTCCGACAATGGATATGAGATTGTTCCCTTTGAACCTGGAGCAGATGTGTATGTAATTAACACCTGTACAGTTACCAATATAGCAGACAGAAAATCAAGACAGATGCTTCACAAGGCGAAGAAAATGAATCCGGAGGCTGTAGTCGTGGCAGTTGGGTGTTATGTGCAGGCGGCAGGTGAAGAGCTAAAGAAAGATGAAGCGATTGATATCGTGGTAGGTAACAACAGAAAACAGACCATTGTTGAGGTGCTTGAGGATTATTTTGCACATAGAGATGCGGACAGAGTGATAGATATAGCAAAAGACAATAAATATGAAGAGGCTTCATGTTTTAATGAGTCAAGCGACCATGTTCGTGCCTTTATTAAGATTCAGGATGGATGTAATCAGTTTTGCAGTTACTGTATAATTCCTTATGCCAGAGGAAGAGTGAGAAGCAGGGCTATGGAGGATATTGAAAGAGAAGTTAAGGCACTTGCAGAAAAAGGCTATAAAGAAATTGTTCTTACAGGTATTCATCTGAGCTCTTATGGCAAGGATTTTGATGATGATGTCACACTTATTGATGCTATAAAAGCATGTTCAAAGATTGATGGAATCGAAAGAATCAGGCTTGGCTCCCTTGAACCTAGAATTATAGATGATGAGTTTATTGAGACTCTTGCAGACGATAATAAAATATGTCCGCATTTTCATCTGTCGTTGCAGAGTGGATGCGATGAGACTTTGAAGAGAATGAACAGAAAATATTCAGCGGATGAATATTACGACAGATGTGAAGTGATTAGAAGGAAATTTCCATATGCAGCTATTACTACTGACGTTATAGTCGGATTCCCCGGGGAAACAGAAGAGGAATTTAAAGATACAGAGAAGTTTTTAGAGAAGGTCAATTTTGCAGAAATGCATATTTTTAAATATTCAAGAAGAAATGGAACGGTAGCTGCTTCTATGAAAAATCAGGTGGATGACAGAATTAAAAGTGCAAGAAGTGATGAGCTTATTTCATTGCAGAACAGACTTCACAGGGAATTCGAGGAGAAGTTTATCGGCAGGGAGATGTCGGTGCTTGTAGAAGAGATGATAAGCGTAAATGGAAAAGCGTACCACACAGGATACAGCAAAGAGTATGTTAAAGTTATTTTTGAAAGTGACGAAAATCTTGAGAATACAATTGTTACACTGAGAGGAAAAATGCTTATTACTGACGAAAAGAGTGGAGAACAAATTCTACTTGCCGAAATGTAAATTATGTATTAGAATAAAGGTACGAGTTTGGTACGTGAACAAGAAAGGCATGAAGAGATATGAATAATTTAAGTAATACTCAATATTTTAAAGCACAAATAGATGCGACATTAGATGTTTCTGATGTACTTAGACAGGTTTATGAAGCCCTTGTTGAAAAGGGGTACAACCCTGTTAATCAGATTGTAGGTTATATTATGTCCGGTGATCCGACTTATATTACCAGCCATAATAACGCCAGAAGTCTGATTATGAGAGTAGAGCGTGATGAGTTAATAGAAGAAGCATTACAGTATTATATTGATACGAAGCTTAAGAAATAGTTTTAAGGATAGTGAGTACGGCAATGAGAATAATGGGCTTAGATTATGGCTCGAAGACAGTGGGTGTTGCGGTTAGCGATACCCTCTTAATTACTGCGCAAAGCCTTGAGATAATCAGACGCGAGTCTGAGAATAAGTTAAGAAAGACTCTTGCGAGAATTGAAGAGCTGATCAGGGAATATCAGGTAACCACACTCGTATTAGGTTTACCTAAGAATATGAACAATACAGAAGGTACAAGAGTAGAGAAAACAATGGAGTTCAAGGCCATGTTGGAGAGAAGAACAGGCCTTGAAGTAATTATGTGGGATGAAAGACTTACGACTGTTGCGGCGGATAAGACTATGATGGAAGCCGGAATACGTCGTGAGGACAGAAAGAATTACGTAGATAAGATAGCGGCAGCTTTTATTTTACAGGGATATTTAGATTCAAAACAGATGGATAATGGAGGAAAAGAATAATGGAAACTTTTGAAAACAAAATTACTTTTACCGGAGACGATGGAATTGATGTAGATTTTTATGTACTTGAACAGACAAGAATAAACGGAACAGACTATCTTCTGGTTACAGATGAAGATGGAAGCGAAGAGGATGTAACAGCTTTTGTGTTTAAAGATATATCTGGTCCTGAGGACGAGGAAGCAGTATATGAGATGCTCGATGAAGGCGAAGAATTAGATGCGGTGACACTTGTGTTTAAAGAATTGTTAGAAGAAGAGGACGAATTAGTATAGACGAGGAGGATTTATTTTGAAAAACAACATAAATGCAGATGCCAAAGTGAAAATAATACCACTTGGTGGTTTGGAACAGATCGGAATGAACATTACGGCATTTGAATATGATAACAGCATTATCGTGGTTGATTGTGGCTTATCATTCCCAGATGATGATATGCTTGGAATCGACCTTGTAATTCCGGACATCACTTATCTTAAGAATAATGTTGAGAAGATAAAGGGCTTTGTAATCACTCATGGTCATGAAGATCATATTGGTTCGCTGCCATATGTGCTAAAAGAGATTAATGCACCTATTTATGCTACAAAGCTTACAATGGGTATTATCGAGACGAAGCTTAAGGAACACAACCTTATGAAGAGTGTTAAGAGAAAGGTCGTTAAGCATGGACAATATATTAATCTTGGAGATTTCAGGGTAGAGTTTATTAAGGTGAATCACAGTATTGCAGATGCGGCGGCACTTGCTATTTATACACCGGCAGGAATAATAGTTCACACAGGTGACTTTAAGATTGATTATACGCCTGTGTTCGGTGAACCCACTGACTTAACAAGATTTGGTGAACTTGGTAAAAAGGGAGTTCTTGCTCTTATGGCAGACAGTACCAATGTGCTACGCCCTGGCTTTACTATGTCTGAGAAAACAGTGGGAAAGACTTTCGACCATATTTTTTCAGAACATACAGACCACAGAATAATTGTTGCAACTTTTGCATCTAATGTGGACAGAGTTCAGCAGATTATCAACTCAGCTTACAAGTACGGAAGAAAGGTTATAGTCGAAGGACGAAGCATGGTGAATGTAATCAATACGGCTGATGAACTTGGCTATATCAATATTCCGGAGCATACACTTATAGATATTGAGAATATGAAAGACTATCCGGATGAGAAGATTGTTCTTATTACAACAGGTAGTCAGGGTGAATCTATGGCAGCTCTTTCAAGAATGGCAGCCTCGGTTCACAGAAAGGTTACAATCAAGCCGGGAGACACAGTAATACTTAGCTCTACTCCTATTCCAGGCAATGAAAAAGCAGTATCGAGGGTAATTAATGAATTATCTATGAAAGGCGCGAATGTTATCTTTGAAGATACTCACGTGTCAGGACATGCATGCCAGGAGGAGATAAAGCTTATCTATTCCCTTGTAAAACCTAAGTATGCGATTCCGCTTCATGGTGAATACAGACATTTAAAGAGACATGCAGAGCTTGCTATGGAGATGGGGGTTCCAAAGGATAATGTCTTTGTATTATCATCAGGTGATGCCCTGTCTTTGTCAGAACAGTCAGCCAAAGTGGTGGAAAAGGTTCCGGTTGGAACGATTCTTGTAGATGGACTTGGCGTTGGTGATGTTGGTAACATCGTTCTTCGTGACAGACAGAATCTTGCAGAAAATGGTATAATTATTGTAGTTATGACCTTGGAGAAATACAGTAACCAGTTACTTGCAGGACCTGATATTGTTACGAGAGGATTTGTGTATGTGAGAGAATCAGAGAATCTTATTGACGAAGCAAAACAGGTAGTGGATGACGCGGTTATGGAGTGCCTCGAGAAAAACATCACAGACTGGGGAAAACTTAAGATGGTTGTTAAGGATTCACTTAGTGACTTCTTGTGGAAGAAGATGAAGAGAAGTCCTATGATACTTCCGATAATAATGGAAGTCGAGTAGTGTGGACAGAATGGAGTTACAGATATGTACGATATAGATAGCAAAGCAAGAGAACTTGCAGCGAGTTTAACAAACAGTAAATTCTATAAGAATTATAGGGAAACCTATGAGAAGATTAAAGATGATGAATTTCTTATGGTAAGAATTAATGATTATAGAAGAAGAAATTTTGCCATTCATTCAAATGGAGGCAATGTTAAGCAGGAAACAGAGGCATTGTTTTCTGATTTTAGAGATGTGTTTGAGAATAAAGATGCTAAGAATTTTTTGGATGCCGAACTTGCACTTTGCCGTGTTATTCAGAAGGTCAATGCTACGATAATGGCAGATATCGATATGGATTTGAATTTCTTATAGAATGTGTGCATTTGTAGGAGGAGACAAATATGAATCTTAGAAATACATCTAAAACAATTGCAAGCTTTACAATCAAGTTAGTTACCTGTCTGATAATTGCAGCTTTGCTTTTTGTATTAAGTACAAAGAGTTTTGAATTTGGAAGAAAAGTGTTTACGGACAAAGGATATGAAGAAGCTCCGGGAAAGAATATATCAGTTACGATTTCGGAATCTATGTCAAGAATGGACATCTCAAAGCTCCTTAAAGAGAAGGGGATAATTGATGACTCGTATGTGTTTTTTTTACAGACATATCTTTATGAAGGCAAATTCAAATCTGGAAAATATAAGTTAAACACTTCGTCATCGCCGGAAGAAATTGTTGAGATTTTATCAGCTAAAAAGACTGATACAAATAATAAGAAATAAAAGGTGAATATATGATAGTAAACGACAGAATAGTTACCTATATTCACTCGTTGGAAAAAGATAACAGTCCTGTGTGTATGGAGATTGAAAAGCATGCACATGAGACTTATGTGCCGATTATCCGTAAAGAGATGGAAAGCTTTTTGAAGGTTATGTTAGAGATAAAGAAGCCTAAAAGAGTATTAGAGCTTGGATGTGCCATCGGATATTCGGCTATTTTAATGAGTGAACATCTTCCGAAGGGAAGTACAATTACTACTATTGAGAATTATGACAAAAGAATACCTATAGCCAGAGAGAATTTTAAAAAGGCAGGAAAAGAAGGTGTCATTACTTTAATTGAAGGGGATGCGCTTGAAATACTTCCTACATTGAAGGAAAAATATGATTTCATTTTTATGGATGCGGCAAAAGCACAATATATTAATTTTCTGCCACATCTTCTGAATCTTATGGAAGAGGGTGCTGTGCTTATCTCTGATAATGTCCTTCAGGAAGGTGAACTTATTGAATCAAGATATGGTGTTGAGAGAAGAAACAGAACGATACATTCCAGAATGCGTGAGTATATGTATGCGGTTAAGCATTCTGATGTGTTAGAGACGACTATTGTGCCAATAGGTGATGGTATTACGATGAGTGTGTATAAAGGAGAATGTGATGAGTAGAGAGAGAAGATATCCGGAATTATTAGTGCCTGCAAGTAGTCTGGAAGTATTAAAGACTGCGGTTGTTTTTGGTGCCGATGCTGTTTATATTGGCGGACAGGCGTATGGTCTTCGTGCAAAAGCAAAGAATTTTTCGAGACAAGATATGATAGAGGGAATTGCCTTTGCTCATAAACATAATGTAAAAGTGTACGTGACGGCTAATATAATTGCACATAATGGCGATTTGAAAGGTGTCAGAGAATACTTTGAGGAGCTTAAGGAAATAAAACCGGACGCACTTATTATCGCTGATCCGGCGGTGTTTACAATAGCAAAAGAAGTGCTTCCGGATATGGAACTTCATATCAGTACACAGGCGAATAATACCAACTACGGAACGTACATGTTCTGGCACAGTCTCGGCGCTAAAAGAGTAGTATCTGCGAGAGAATTATCTCTTAAAGAGATTAGAGAAATCAGAGATAATATACCTGATGATCTTGAGATTGAGACATTTATTCATGGAGCTATGTGTATTTCGTATTCAGGAAGATGTCTGCTTAGCAGTTTTATGGCGGGAAGAGATGCGAACAGAGGGGCATGTACACATCCGTGCAGATGGAAATATGCTGTGATGGAGGAGTCAAGACCGGGTGAGTATATGCCTGTCTATGAGAATGAAAGAGGAACATATATCTTTAATTCAAAGGATTTATGTATGATAGAACATATTCCGGAAATACTTGATGCAGGTATTGACAGTCTCAAGATTGAAGGGCGTATGAAAACAGCTCTTTATGTCGCAACTGTTGCGAGGACATACAGGATGGCGATTGATGACTGCCTTAAGAGTGAGGAATTATACAGAAGTAGAATTGATTTCTACAAGTCTGAAATTGCAAAGTGTACTTACAGACAGTATACGACAGGATTTTTCTTTGGAAAACCAGATGAAAATACACAGATTTATGACAGCAACACATATGTGAAGGAATATACTTATCTTGGAATAGTGTCAGAGGTTAAGGATGGTTTGTGCAGGATTGAGCAGCGTAATAAATTCTCTGTAGGAGAAAGTATGGAGATTATGAAGCCTTCCGGAGAGAATATCCAGGTTATGGTTGAAGCTATATATACAGAGGATGGAGAGAGTAGAGACAGTGCCCCGCATCCAAAGGAAGTTCTTTATGTTAAGCTTTCCGTACCGGCTGAAAAATACGATATTTTAAGAAGAAAAGAAGATTAATAGGAAAAGCACCAAATAATCGTTTTTATCATATAATGGTAAAAATAGTTATATGGTGCTTTTTTATGCAGACATTTATGGAACCTCTTGAACCTGAAGAAGAGATGAAATATCTTGAAAAGCTAAAGGATGGAGATACGGAGGCGAGAAAAGTACTTGTTCTCAGAAATCTAAGACTGGTAGCACATATAGCGAAGAAATATGCCGTAAATGGAAGAGATATAAACGAACTTATATCTGTTGGAACAATAGGGCTTATAAAGGGAATAGATACCTTTGATTTGTCAAAAGGAAATAGAGTCGTAACATATGTATCACGATGCATAGAAAATGAAATTCTTATGATGTATAGAAATGAGCGCAAATACGCGTATGAGGTTTCTCTAAATCAACCGGTTGGGATAGATAAAGAAGGTAATGAGGTTAAAATACTGGATGTGTATTGTTCTGATGATGATAGTGTGGAAAAACTCTATGAGGATAGTGAAGATGAAAGATGGCTAAGGGAAAAGCTTGCAGACGTTTTGACGGAAAGGGAAAAAATAGTACTTAAATTGAGATATGGACTTTGGAACAGGAAGGAGCTTACACAAAAAGAGGTTGGCAGGGTTCTTAATATAAGCAGGAGTTATGTAAGCAGAATTGAGAAGAAGGCTATTGAAAAAATGAGAGATGCTTACTATAATAGATATTCGGAATGAGTGGACGTGTGTTTTGCGGGAGGTAAAAGTGAAGGAACTGGAACTTATTCAAAGAGAAATTGAATTAGAACGTGAACGTGCAAAGTTCGAAGCGGAGAAGAAAAGGGTTAAGGAAAAGATACAACAGGAAGAGAGGAGACTAGAACAGAAGAAGTTATTGTATGATACGCAACTTAAACTGCTTCAGAAGGAAGCAATACATCTGTCGAAGGAATGGGATGACCTTAGAAGGGAACAACTTATTTTTGATAAGAAGATGGCAAGTATGGATAAGGAAGGTATTACATCGGGAATGTTTTTTCTGGGAGTTCAGGACATAATGTCGTTAAAGAAAAGATACAGAGACTTGCTAAAAATTTACCATCCAGATAATTTGTGTGGAAATGATGATGCGATGAAATTTATACTTAAAGAGTATGAGGGACTTAAGGACAAGTTTTAGTTGTGCACATTTTTGAAAAACAGTTAAAAAGTAGAGGGGGTGTAAGGTAAAATATACAAAAAACACTTTATTTATTGATGATTTAATGATAAAATAGTGTTTATATAGAGAGTGAAAGAGGAAGTGTATTATGGCAAGAATTGGAAAGATTAAATTAGGCGATTGTCTTATTGAGAAGGGGTTTCTTACACAGGAGCAGTTGACTACTGCTCTTGCAGAACAGAAGACCAGAGGAACTAAGCTTGGTGAGACCCTCATTGATTTAGGATACGTTGAAGAAAAGATTATTATCGATGTTCTTTGTGATCAGCTTGGAATTGAGTATGTTGATCTTAGAAGAATTAAGATTGAAGAGGAGATGGTAACTCTTCTTACAGAACAGTTTATGAAGAAGAACTGTCTTATTCCTATCGGTTATGACACTCTTGTGCCTAATATTTTACGTGTTGCGATGGCAGACCCGATGGATATTGTGGCTATTGATGATATTGCCATCATTACTAATACACAGGTTGAACCTGTTCTTAGTACGAAGGCACAGATTAACCAGCAGTTGGATAAGTTCTTTGGTGCAAAACAGGCTATGGCAGCAGCCGAACAGTATCGTAAGGATCGTGAGAAGGATAAGATAGCAATCAATTCCATTGATGAAGAGAATGCTGCTAAGGAGAATGAAGTAGATAATTCACCTATCGTTCAGCTTGTCAACTCTATACTTGAACAGTCTGTCAGAAGAAGAGCCAGTGATATTCATATCGAAGCACTTGAGTTCGAAGTCCGGGTAAGATATCGTATCGACGGTTCTTTAGTTCAGGTTATGAATTATGATATTGAGCTTATGCCTGCTATCGTTGCCAGAATAAAGATTATCGGTGGTATGGATATCTCAGAGAAGAGAAAGCCACAGGATGGTCGTATCGCTATCACTGTTGACCGTATGGATTATGATGTCCGTGTATCTATTCTTCCTACGGTTCATGGTGAGAAAGTCGTAATGCGTATGACTAACAAGGAGAATCTTACACGTGATAAGAAGAATCTTGGTTTTAGCGAAGAAGAGATGATTAAGTTCGAAAGAATTCTTAAGAATCCGCATGGAATCATCCTTGTAACAGGACCTACAGGTAGTGGTAAGTCTACTACACTCTATACTGCACTTAGTGAGCTTAATACTGAAGATGTTAACATCATCACAGTAGAAGACCCTGTGGAAGCGGATCTTGATGGTATCAATCAGGTGCATGTTAATGCAAAGGCCGGACTTACATTCGCCAGTGCCCTAAGATCTATTCTTCGTCAGGATCCGGATATTATTATGATCGGTGAGATCCGAGACGGTGAGACTGCGGGGATTGCTGTTAAGGCAGCTATTACAGGTCACTTGGTTGTTAGTACACTACATACAAACGGTACTGCCAGTACGGTTACCCGTCTTATTGATATGGGTATTGAAGATTACCTTGTTGGCGATTCTTTAGTAGGAGTTATTGCACAACGTCTTGTGAGAAGACTTTGTACAGAGTGTAAGAAGGCTAAATTTGCTGATGAAGAAGAGAAGAGACTTCTTGGAATGAATACTGCAGAGGATTTACTTATATATGAACCATGTGGATGTGATGCATGTAATGGTACCGGGTATTCGGGACGAATCGGTGTATATGAGATTATGCCGGTTACTAACAGTCTAAGAGTTAAGATAGCATCAGGAGCTAAAGCGGATGAGATTAAGAAACAGGCTGTTTCTGAGGGTATGCATACACTTAGGGACAGTGCTGTAAGACTTTGTATAGAAGGCATCACATCGTTTAAAGAAGCATTAAAGATTTCTTACGAATCTGAATAAAAAAGTATAGATAATTAAATGGAGCATTATGCGTATTATATACGTGCTCCGGGATGGAGGAAAATATGATAACAATTGAAGAATTATTGCAAATTGCAGCGGATAATAACGCATCCGATGTGCATATTACTGTAGGTGTTCCGCCTAAGATGAGAGTTAATGGTGTGCTTATCAGCATGGATTATCCAAGACTTATGCCGGAAGATACAGATTCGCTTATTGACAGTATTCTTGACAGACGACATAGAGAAATCTACGAAGAGTATGGTGAAGTCGATTTTTCTATTTCTATTCCTGCGATTGGCCGTTACCGTGTCAATGTATTTAGACAGCGTGGTTCAGCAGCGGCTGCACTCCGTGTGGTTGGTACTCAGATTCCAAATCCGGATTCACTTGGTGTACCTCTTGCTGTTCAGGAGTTATATAAGAGAAAGAGAGGACTTGTGCTGGTAACAGGACCTACAGGTAGTGGTAAGTCAACAACGCTTGCTTCTATTATAGATTTGATTAATACAAATCTTAACTGTCATGTGGTTACAATGGAAGATCCTATCGAGTACTTACATATGCATAAGAATTCCATGGTTAACCAAAGAGAGGTTGGACTTGATACTATGTCTTATGCCAATGCACTTAGGGCTGTTCTTCGAGAGGATCCGGATGTTATTCTTGTCGGAGAGATGCGTGACCTTGAGACTATATCGATTGCTATAACAGCGGCTGAAACAGGACAT
>JBGVIE010000062.1:0-30736 GCA_045122895.1 Lachnospiraceae bacterium | reverse complement strand
GGAAAAGTATATACCATAGCAGACTATAAAAATAAACAATATCGATATACTATGTCAGAATATGCAGTAGAGATAGAACGATTAACTGTGCGATTAGAGAATATTTTTATGGAATCGGGAAATCTCTCTACCAATTTTTTTGTTCGATTAGAAAAGAGTCTTGAAGATGCTGAGATAATGAAAAATGCTAGTTTAAAAGAAGTTAATGAGTGGTGGAATTTATTACAGGAAGATTTTAAGCGATTAAATCAAAATTACCAGGATTATTTGAGAGATTTTTATTCTGGTAAAACCGAGCATCTTATGAAATCTGTAGAGTTTGTTTTACATAAGGATAAGTTTATTAAATATTTACAAGAGTTTGTTCAGGAATTGCAGCATCATTCCAAAAGAATCGAACAGATATTAATACGACAGTTGCAGATAATAGAAGATGATATTTTAGAAAAGGTAATTCAAAGCGAGCGTGATATCCCTCATGCGTTTTTGGAAATGCATGGGAATTTAGAACCTAATATTAGGGAAAACGTTATGGGTAAGTGGAATTCTTTAAAGCTATGGTTTATAGATGCACCGGGAAGAGAGTGTGAAAGCCGTAGAGTTTTAAAAATAACCAATGATGTAATTGGAAGTATCATACAAAACGCAGCATTGATTGTCCAACTGCAAAATTGGGGAATTAGTCGTAAGGATGATTATCAAAAGTTCCTTGATATGTTCTTAAAGTGTGAAAATATGAACGATGCACATTGCTTATCTGCTCATGTTTTCGGAATTCAGAAGATACAACATTTTAAGGCAAGTTGCCCGAGAGAGGAAGATGGAATCAATAATAGTGTTTATGAAGAAAATCCTGTAGAGTTTTATGTAAAACCTCATAATAGGACTTATCGTGAAAAAAGGGATAAGCGAGGATTTTATGATAAATCTATAGAAAAGATGCTGCAACGGGAAGTATATTTAGAGGGTATAGAAAAGCAAAAAGAAATAGTAATGCATTATATAAAGAACAAAAAAATAGCATTTTCAAATATAGATGAACCAGTCTCGGAAATGACTAAAAATATGTTTTTGCAATGGATTGCTATGGCAAATATGAGTTCCCAGAAAATAGGGCAGACAGAATTTGGTCAAGAATATAGACTTATCCAGGAAGAAGGTACTTGTGTCTTAAGGTGTGAAGATGGAGATTTGACCATGCCAGCATATATAATGGAGTTTAAGTGATATGAATGAAGTAAGAACGCTTTTTGAGCAATTTTGGATTTGTAAGGATAGTAACAAAGAAGATTATTATAAGATTAAAAGGGATATACCAAGCTTTAGAAGATTTATAAGAGAACAATTAGGCTGGAAGCTGATTCATACAGAAAATTTGTTAAAGTTAGAAAAGATACCAGCTCATGCCGAAAGTTTTATGGGGATACAGGAATTCACTGAGATTTTGGATTACTGTATTTTATGTGTAGTGCTTATGTATTTAGAGGACAAGGAAGAAGGAGAGCAATTCCTTCTTTCAGAATTGATTGATTATGTGGAGACTAAGCTAAAAGGGAAGCTTTCAATTGATTGGACTTCCTTTTCACAAAGAAAATCACTAGTGCGTGCATTGCAGTATATGGAAAAACTACAGATGTTGCGGGTGTATGAAGGTAGTAGCGAAGCCTTTGGTGCAGAGCGTAGCCAGGAAGTATTGTATGAGAATACAGGCTATTCAAAATATTTTGCTACTAGTTTTCCTATGGATATATCGGGCTTTGAAGGCTGGGAGGATTTTGAAAAGCAGAGATTTGAGGAAATTCAAGAAGATAGAGGAGCTGCAAGAATTAATCGTGTATATAGACAGCTTGCAGTGTGTCCAGCTATGTATTGGGATGGAAATGAAGATGTAGATTCTCTATACTTAAAAAATCAAAGACAGTGGGTGGCAAAATATTTGGAGGAAAATTTAGGTGGAAGGCTTGATATTCATAAAAATGCAGCATTTTTAATGTTAGAAGAGGATGACTGCTATGGAAAAGTCCATCCCAGAGATGCTATGCTACCTGAGGTTGTGCTATTACTTTGCACACATATTCAACAAAGGCTTCGAGAGGGGAAATTGGTAAAACAGGAAAATGAAATTATAACCATTACCAAGCAGAGCTTTTGTGATTTAATATTAGAATGTAGAGAAAAATGGATCGTAGGCTGGAGTAAAGAATATAGAGAGATGGATGAAGGCAAGCTAGTAGATGTAGTAAAGAATTATATGGAGTCTTGGATGTTCATTCGTGAGTATGCAGATATGATAATGTTTCTTCCAGCAGTAGGAAAGCAAGCAGGATTTTATCCAGAAGATTTCGAGGGGGTATAGTAAAGTGATAAATCGATGGAAGATGAATCGAATTGGTTTTGTAAACTTTTGGTTATATGATGAAGAGGATTTTGCGTTTGGTGATGGAAAGCTTCTCTTAAGAGGACAAAATGGTTCTGGAAAATCAATTACAACACAAAGCTTTATTCCTTTTGTTTTAGATGGAGATCGTACACCAAGTCGTCTGGATCCTTTTGGCTCTAGTGACAGAAGAATGGAATATTATTTTTTGGGTGAAGAAGAAAAGGATGAGGCAACTGGATATCTGTTTTTGGAATTTAAAAAGGAGCACACTAATGAGTATCGTACCATAGGGATAGGACAGCGTGCAAAACGTGGTAAACCTATGGATTTCTGGGGTTTTATAGTTTTAGATGGTCGAAGAGTCGGTTATGACTTGTGGTTATATAAGGAAGTAGGAAATACTAAAATTCCTTATGACAAAAGAGAAATGAAGGCTGAATTGGGAGAACATAATATATTTACAGACAGCCAAAAGGAGTATAAGAAATTAGTCAATCAATACATTTTTGGCTTTCGCAAAGAAGAACAGTATGAGCAATTTATAAGATTGCTTATAAAGGTGCGTGCGCCCAAGCTATCAAAGGAATTCAAACCAACTAAAGTATATGACATTTTAAATGATTCCTTACAGACGCTGTCAGATGAGGACTTGCGTACTATGGTTGATGCTATGGAAAAGATGGATGAAATCCAGGATAGCTTAGATGTGCTTAATCGCGCATTTGCAGATGTGAAGATTATTAGAAATGAATACACACGGTATAATCAATATTTGCTTGCAAAAAAGGCGCAAGACTATCTAAAAAAGAAAGATGATGTTGAAGCTGCTCAGCAGGATTATACTGAGAAGCAAAACCAGATAAATGGACTTAATACTGAGTTGAAAAATATATCTGTTACTTTGCAAGAGCTTTCTGATAAAGAGAAACTGGCGAATGTGGAACTAAACAGCCTGCTGGATACTGACTTGGAAGAGATTGATCGCAAGCTAGAGCATGCAAAAAGGGAGAAAACTGAGTTGCATGATAAAGAGCAAAATTTGGAAACAAAAATTAGCGAATATAATGAAAAAATAAAAAGAAAAGAGTATGAACTGAAGAAGCTTAACAGCTTACTGGAAGAAAATAAAAATGAGCTACTATGTAAAAAGCAAGAGCTAGAAAACTATCAGGAAACACTGCAGTTAGAACTCCATGAAGAAGTGATTCGATTTATAGAAATGGGAAGAGTAGAAGGTGCAGAGGAAATTTCAAATAAACTTTTTGCATTAAAGAGGCAAGTGGAGGAATGTATAAGCTTGCTTCGCTCCTTCGAGGAAATATCTCGAAAATATGATGAAATCGCAGAAGAACTGGATCATGTGCGCAAGGAAAAGAATGAAAAAGAGGAAAAGCTGTCAGAGGCAGAACGAAGTGTACTCATAAGTCAGGATAACTGGATAGTACAGTTATATTCCCGTGTAGAGAGTTCAGAATGCTGGAAACCACAGGAGGGAATATTAAAAGAAGCAGAAAATCAAATTCGTGAATATCAGGCTATTACGGATGCAGAAAAAATACAAGAATTGTTCAGGCATGATTATGAGAAGCAGAGGACTTTGTGGCTAGAAAAGAAGCAAGAACTTTTACAGGCAATATGTGGCTGTGATGAAAAAATAGATGCTTCAAGGCAGGAATTAGAGGATATACAAAGCAGAGAGGATATTGAACCAAGTAGAAGCGATAGTACATTAATTACTAGACAACGTTTGGAAGAAATTGGAATTAAGGCAGTTCCGTTTTATAAGGCTGTGGAGTTTGCAGAAGATTTGGATGCTACAGCATGTGCCCAATTAGAAGGCCAGTTAGAAAGTATGGGACTATTGGATGCGTTGGTGGTCTCAGAAAAGGATTATTTAAAGCTTGCAGATGCTTGTCCTGAGTTCTTGGATACTGTGATTTATGTACCTGCTTATGGGACTTCGGATTTCTCTAAGTTAGTGTTAAATGATGATTTAAAATCAGAGCTTAAGGATACTGTTCGAAAGATATTAAGCAATATTTATGAGAGTAATGGCGAGACAAATGGTATATATTTAGGTGAAGATGGACATTTTGTACAAGGAATTCTAGCTGGTAAAGCAAACAAATCGGAAGCTGAATATTTGGGCTGTTTGGCTAGACAGAGGAAAAAAGAGCAGAGAATATCCATTCTCCAAAAGCAAATTCAAGATTTGGAACAGGAGCGTATAACAAAGCAAGAAGAAAAAGGGCATATAGAACAAGTCTTGGAGAAACTGGAATATGAATATAAGGCCATCCCTAGTTTTGAAGAGTTGAATCGGTCTATAGATTATACAAAAACATGCAGTTTTGAATTAGAATGCAGCTTGGCAGAGTATATGAAGGTAGAGCAAAGGGAAAAAGTTTGTGCAGATAAAAAACAGGAACGGTATCAGCAGATGCTTAAAAAATGCAAACTTTTCCCATATGGTAGAACAGAGGACGCTTATGGTGACGTATTAGAGGGTCTGGAGGAATATCAACATAATTGGCAAATGTGTAGAGAGTTACTTTTTAGGTTGGAAACTGAAAAGGGAAAAGTATTAACAGTGCAAGAATTTTTAGAGCAAACCGAACAGATAATGGATGATGCATTTGTAGAAAAACGTTCTTGCAGAACCAAGCTTAAGGAGTGTGATATTCAAATCAGTCAATATGAAGAATATTTAAACCGTCCGGAAATACGTGAGAAAGCACAGCGTCTAAAAGAATTACGGAAGGAAATTGATAATATTAATGCCAGAGTAGATGAACTAAAGGAAGAGCGCATAAGAAGTGATCAAAAACTTCAGAATCTTATGGAAGCGGAACCAAAGAAAAAGATTCAATTACAGGAGCTAATAGCAGAGGAGACAATTTTGCGAAAATTCTTTGAAGAAGAGCTTTCTCTAAAATTAGTTTTGGAAAGAGAATCTCGTACAGTAACTGAATGTGCAAAGGAAGCAATAGGATTGTTACGTGACAGTGATAAAAACCGTGAGTATGGAGATATGTTACAGGCTTTAAATCAGGTATATCAGAAACATAATGGAAGTCTGGCTAACTATGGAACTTCACTGGAAGGTTGTTTTGAGAAAATAGAAGAGATGGCAGGTGTGGGACCAGAATTTGCTCCTCTTCGAAAACGAGTGCGCGTGGTATCTGCATGGAATGGAAAAAAGGTGTTTCTTGAAGAATTTTATAGTATTTTAAAGGATGCAATTAATGAGACAGAGCTGTTGATTCAGAACAAGGACAGAGAGCTGTTCGAGGATATATTATCTCAAACTATTAGCCAGATGCTTACGGACAGAATTGCGGAGAGTAGAAGCTGGGTAAGGGATATGTCTAATCTAATGAAGGAGTTGGATACTTCTATGGGACTAAGCTTCTCTTTAGAGTGGAAGCCACGTAGTGCGGAAAATGATGCTGAGCTTGATACTGAACAATTAGAGCAGATATTGTTACGAGACCGAGACTTGCTTACCATGGAGGATATAGAAAAGGTTGCAGGACATTTTCGAAGTAAAATTAGAATCGAAAAAATGAAGCTAGAAGAAGATGGTGGTGTAATAAATTATATGGAATTGGTTCGTGATGCACTAGACTATCGAAAGTGGTTTGAATTTAGAATGTTCTACAAAAGAGGAGAAGAAAATAAAAAGCCTCTTACAAATGCAGCTTTTAATCGTTTTAGTGGTGGAGAAAAAGCTATGGCGATGTATGTTCCGCTTTTTGCGGCAGTAAATGCTCAGTACAAAAAAGCAGATTTAAAGGAGCATCCGCGAATGATTGCTCTAGACGAAGCTTTTGCAGGAGTAGATGATAAAAATATTAGTAGTATGTATGAATTGGTGAACAAGATGGATTTTGATTATATTATGAATTCTCAGTCCTTGTGGGGCTGTTATGAAACAGTAAAGGAAATTAAAATTGCTGAGCTTCATAGACCATTAAATTCCAAAATTGTGACAGTGATTCGATATATATGGAATGGACATGAAAGGATATTAGATGTGCAATAACAGAGAATGTGCCACTTATCTGAAGAAAAACAAGGCGTATAACAGCCTTATGAAACAACTTCGAAAAAAGTGGGAGAGCTATGGTAGAATAGTAGGTAGTATTACATTGAAAAACACTTCGGAGGAAGAAAGGCGTGCGATAGGGGGAATTGTAGGGAAAACATTTTCAGATGAAACCATTAAGCTTACTTTTAAAGAATTTGAACAGGGATTGCAGAAAACACGATTTGCTCCTATAGATATGAAATTGGTTTTGGAGCATTATTTTGAAAGCTCCTTGTATACGAATCAAGAACAAAGGGATCGCACTCAGATGGCAAAGAGAGAGTTTTTTAATCGGCTTGAAGCTTACTTTGGAGAAAGTGCCGAAAAGACATCGATAGTATTCTCTTGGATAAAAGCGTTACAATGCGATAAAAAATACGGTTATCAGATTCTGGTCAAGGAATATTCAAAAGACTCTGAGCTGGCGAAGACTCTTGCACGAAATGTCGGCAAGGCATTGATTAGCTTAGAAGCTATGGACGGAGAGGAATGTTTTTTGGCGGTATTTTCTGCAAGGATTTCAGGGAATCCGCACTATTTTGACAGAGGGACTACAGCTGCGCAATTGCTGACACATGCAGTTTGCTTTTGGAAAAACTACGATGCGCCAAGACTTGCATATGAATGGCGTGAATGTATGCAAATGATAGGGCTTGTGTCAGACAATATTGCCAGTATGGTGCATGGCTTTGGCGTGCGGTTGGAGACGAAGGATGGATTACATCCTGCTTATGAAGCTTTTAATAATAAAAAAGAACCTTGCGTTATTACATCAGAGAATATGAAATCAATTATATGTGCAAAAGCATATAACAATAAAGTTTATGTTGTTGAAAATGAGATGGTGTTTTTACATTTAGTAGAAAATGTAAAGCAGTATGATGTTACAATTCTCTGTACCTCTGGACAACTACGTGTAGCCGCGTTTCAGTTATTGGAAGCTCTTATAAGCAGTGGTGCTGTTATATATTATAGTGGGGATCTGGATTCAGCGGGCATGGATATAGCGGATCGACTGTGGCAGAAATATGGAGATGCAATTTGCTTGTGGCGGATGGATACTGAGGCATATTATAAATCTATTTCTGAAGAATCCTTAAGTGATAGGCAATTAGCTAAGCTTGAGCAGTTTAAGAATACAATATTACATCACACCGCCGAAAGTGTGAGCAAGGAAAAGCATCCGGGATATCAGGAAAATATGTTGAAGGATTTGTTGGATGATGTGTTAAGTGCTCTCAATATATAATAAATAATGGTGGTACGCCCCTCAACTTTACCACTTTTTTTACCGCTTTTGCAAGGGATAATATGCCACGATATGCCAGCATATGCCAAGATATGCCATTTTACCCCTATTTGGCGTTTGCCATCCCGGTAGACTAACATCTTGAAAAAACCCCGTATTTTGGGGCTCTTGCCACGATATGCCAAGATATGCTAAGATATGCCAAGAAACGAAAGGAAATTTGAAATTATGATTAAAGTATTGTTTGTGTGCCACGGCAACATCTGTCGTTCACCCATGGCAGAGTTTGTCTTTAGGGACATAGTAGAAAAAAACAATTTAACAGACAAATTTGAAATTGCATCAGCAGCTACTTCCACAGAAGAGATTTGGAATGGCGTTGGTAATCCGATTTACAGACCTGCGCAGGCAGAACTAAAAAAGCATGGGATTGGAAAAACTGCATATACCAATTTTTCGTCAAAGAGAGCCCGACAGGTAACGAAGGAAGATTATAACTATTACGATTATATGCTTTGTGCAGACAGTGCCAACGTTAGGAACACAACGAGAATTGTTGGAGGAGATCCGGAAAATAAGATACATCTTCTGCTAGAGTATGCCGATGAGAAATATTTGAGTAAAAAGAAAGATTTGACAATAGCGGATCCATGGTATACAGGGGATTTTACGGCTACATACGAAGATGTTATCGCCGGCTGTGGAGCCTTTCTTGAGTATTGTATGAAGACGGCTATTTGTGGCGAAGACACCACAAAGTAGAACTTACGCAGCGGTGAATCTGAAATCCCCCTTCGTACAAATAAATTTTAATAATTGTTCAAAAAAAAACTAGTTGAAAATAAACGCTTATCGGTGTAAAATTATGGTATATAAACTGTATAAAAAGAAGGTTATGGAGGTAAAATTATGGCAACAATTAAATGTGATATTTGTGAGGGTACTTTATCTATGAATAAGGATGGAAAGTACGCAGTATGTGAGAACTGTGGAATCAAGCATGACATGGAAAGACTTCTTGTTAAGGTTGAAGAATTAAAGCAGAAGTAATCATTATCGCGACAGTGTAGTAATTTTAAGGAGGAGAAGGTAATGGCGTTAATGCAGTGTGATGTCTGTGGAAAAGCTCTTACAATGGACGTGAGCGGTGAATTCGCTTTATGTGAGTTTTGTGGTGTGAAACACCCAAGAGAAAGACTTATTGAAAAGGTAAAAGAAGTAAATGGTGAAGCAACAGTTGAGGAGACAACAGTCTCAGAGCCTACAGTTGATGAGACACCTGTAGTTGAGGAAACGGCAGAAGAATCGGTAGAAGAACCTGCTGAAGAACCTGCACCAGCAGTTTCGGAACCACCAGTGATTGAACAGTCATCAATCGGAATGGATGACGAGGATGATTTCCTTTCAGATTTTGAAGAACCAATAATTATTGGTAATCCTGTTATCAATTCTACGCCTGTAGAGGAGGCAGCATCAGCAGCCGAGTCAGTTGAAGAAGTAGCTGAAACAGAAGAGAAAGTTTCAGAACCGGAAGACGAACAGGAAGCACCAGTAGATGAAGCGCCGGTAGAGGAAACAGCTTCTGAGGTAACTTCTGAAACACCTGTATCAAGTGCTTCAGACGATGCATACTCTACAGTTATTGTATCTTCAGGAAGTGATAAATCTATGGTTGATGAGCAACTTGAAGAGAAGAAGAAAGCATTACGGGAAGAGTTGAAAGAGTTCGAAGAGATGTATGAGAATAACAGGAATAGTTTCTTTGGCGAAGGTCTCAAGCGTAAGAATTATGCAAATATGAAAATCAATGAGATTAACGACAGACTTAGAGAACTTGTTAAGTAATAGCTTGATACATAAGATGACCGTGACGTACAAGGTGCGTCGCGGTCTTTTTTAAAATAGAGTTAACTGTTCAGAACCAGCCGAGAAAACTGACGTTTTCTCGGTGTGGCGTATCTGCCAAATATAGTTTGAAATGAGGAGTAAAATGGGAGAGTCGCAAAAATACTACATTTGTATAGATTTGAAGTCTTTTTTCGCATCAGTGGAGTGTGTTGAAAGAGGACTTGATCCGATGACAACAAATCTGGTGGTTGCAGACCCGGAAAGAGGAGACAAGACTATTTGTCTTGCAATTACACCGGCGATGAAAGCACTTGGTATCAGGAACAGGTGTCGTGTGTTTGAGATTCCAAAGAATGTAGAATATATTGTAGCTTCTCCAAGAATGCAAAAATATATAGATTACTCTGCCGAAATATACGCTATATATCTTGAGTACATCTCAAAAGATGATATTCATGTGTATTCCATTGATGAAGCATTTATGGATGTCACAGATTATTTGTCACTATACCAGTTGACTGCAGAGGAACTGGGTAGAAAAATTATGAATGATATTTTTGTAAGGACAGGAATAAGAGCAACATGTGGTGTGGGAACCAATATGTACCTTACGAAAATTGCTCTTGATATAACTGCAAAGCATTCAAAAGACTTTATTGGAGTCCTTGATGAAAGAAAATACATCAATACTTTGTGGGAACACCAGCCACTCACAGATTTTTGGAGAGTGGGTGCCGGAACTGTAAGACGTCTTAATATGCTTGGAATACGCAATATGAAAGAAATAACTCAGGCAGATGAGGATTTACTATACAGAACATTCGGTGTGGATGCAGAGCTTTTGATTGACCATGCCTGGGGAAGGGAGAGTACTACAATTAAGGATATAAAGGCGTACAAACCAAAGTCAAACAGTTTGTGCAGCGGACAGGTGCTGATGCGTGATTATGATTTTGAGGAAGGAAAGCTGATAGCTATGGAAATGGTTGACTTGATGTGCTTAGAGCTCGTCGATAAAAATCTTATAACTTCATCGATTACACTTCACGTTGGTTATTCCAATTCAATAGATGAAAAGCCTGCGCATGGCACTTGTAAATTGAGCTTTGAGACAAGTTCTGATAAAATTATAGTACCGGCAGTTGCAAAGCTTTATGAAGATATAGTTGATAAGACAATACCTGTTAGAAGAATGAGTATTACGTGCAATAAGGTTGTTCCGGAGGAATACAGACAATACAGTTTTTTTGAAGATATGGAAGATTTAGAGAGGAATAAAAAACTGCAACAGGCTGCTGTTGAGATTAAGAAGAAATTTGGAAAAAATGCTATATTAAAGGGAATGAACCTTTTAGGAGCCGGCACAACAATTGAGAGAAACAGACAGATAGGGGGACACAAAAGTGGCGAGTAAGATAAGACCTAAGATGTCGGTAGAGGACAGAGCTAAGCAGTTTATGCCTTTTGCAGCATTAAAAGGTTTTCCGGAGGCGTTGGCACTTAAAGAGAAGATAATAGTCGATAAAATAGAGTTATCAGAAGAAATGGTGGAAGAAATTGATAGAAATATGCATATGCTTAAACGTGGTGAGAAAGCCTTAGTTGTGTATTATTATAAGGGAGAGTATCTGAAGATGACAGGAATGGTGTCCAAAATTGATGAGAATTCAAGGTATATTCAGATTGTCGATACCAAGATTCCCTTTGATGACATATTGTCGTTGTCGCTTATATGATGGAAGGATGTGTTTTTTATGAGAAAAAGAATTGTCAGCGGAATTGTTGCAGCATTGTGTGTGACAAGCCTGTTGACAGGATGTGCAAAAGAGTCAAAACTCGCTACAACAACTGTGGAAAGTAAACTGGCAACTACTACAAATGCCACTGTTAAAGAGGTGGAGACACAGACTGTGGCAGCAGCTACGCCTGCAAAGAAGACGTCAACCGGGAAAAAGACTCCGGTTCAAAGACATGGAAGATTATATGTAAAAGGAACGCATATAAAGGATAAGAACCATAAGAATTACGTTATTCAGGGTGTAAGTACGCATGGCATTGCTTGGTTTCCGCAGTACATCAATAAAAGGGGTTTTCAGTATTTAAGGGATCACTATGGTGTTAACACGATTAGAATTGCGATGTATAGTAATCCTGATGACGGCTACAAGAAAGCACTCCATAAGAAGGTTACTACAGCAGTAAAATATGCAAAGAGCCTTGGTATGTACGTGATAATTGACTGGCATATTCTTAATGATTCGAATCCGAATACACCGGATAATATAAAGCGCTCGAAAGCTTTTTTTACAGACATGTCTAAGAAGTTCAAACGGTACAATAACGTAATATATGAGATTTGTAATGAGCCAAATGGCGGATGTACCTGGGATAATGACATCAAACCGTATGCGGAAAAAATCATAAAGACTATCAGGAAAAATGATAAAAAAGCAATTATCATTGTAGGTACACCAACATGGAGTCAGGATGTGGACGTGGCTGCTGATAATCCAATCAGACATCAGAAAAATATAGTGTATGCCTGTCATTTTTATGCCGCTACACATAAAGAGTATTTAAGAGATAAGATAAAATATGCAATTGACAAAGGAATTCCGGTTTTGGTAAGTGAATTCAGCATATGCGATGCTTCTGGTAATGGTTATGTTGATAAGCAGTCAGGCAGTGAATGGTTTAAATTCTTAAATAAATATAAAATAGGTCGTGTTGCCTGGAGCCTTTGTAACAAGGATGAATCGGCATCACTTTTAAAGTCTTCTTGTACCAGTACAACAAGGTTTAGAAAGAGCGACTTATCAGAAACGGGAAGATGGATTTTTAGTAAGTACAAATAGGGAGGCAAAAATGGGGAATATACATTTTATTCCGGATAGGAATAGAATAGATGAAAGTGTGGCACTGGCCGAGAAGTACAATGCCTGTTTTGAATATAATGATTTTTCAAAACCGGATGTGTATACGGATGAAGCAAAATGCGACGAGCTTGTAAAATTTTATAAATCATTAGACAGAGACAGAAAGAAAGATACGCTTCATGGAGCTTTCTTTGACGTTACTGTACATAGTACTGATGAACAGATAAGACAGATATCCATGCTGCGGGTTAAAAAATCACTTGATATAGCTAGAGAACTTGGGATAAGAGGGGTAGTGTTTCACACCAATTTTATACCGAATTTCAGGCTTGGTTACTACAGAGATTTTTGGCTTGAACAGAATGTAGATTTTTTTACAAAAATGTGTACAGAGTACAATGAGTTGGAAATCTTTATTGAAAATATGTTTGATGAAGATTACGATATGATTTTAAATCTTGCATCACAGATGAATAACGTAGGTAATTTTGGGATTTGTCTTGATTATGCTCATGCTTCTTCATTTGGAAATAATGCAAAAGAGTGGTTTATAAATCTTTTTCCGTACATAACTCATATACATATCAATGATAATGATTTATATGATGATTTACATCTTCAGATTGGAAAGGGCAAAATTGACTGGAAGGAATTTTTCAGGATAAAGAGTGAACTTAAATATGATTCATCTATTTTGATAGAGGTAAAAGAGATAGAGGAACAGGAAGCATCAATTAAATACTTGATGGATAATGGCCTGATTTAGAAATGAGGTTAAGATGAAAAGAATAAGATACATAACAACCTGTTTTTTGTTAGCGTTTTGTATAATACTTGGAGCAGGATGCGAAACGTTTGCAGACACTAACACAACAGAACCATACAGTGATACTTCACAGACGGAGAATGAGACGGAGACAGAGACAGAAACAGAAACAGAGACAGAAACAGAGACAGAAACAGAGACAACATCGGAGTCTGAGGTTATTAATCCTAGTATAAAAAAGTCATATTTGATTTTTAATATGTATGACAGTTATAAAGATATATATACAGGATATTATGTGAATAGCAGTTACTACGTTCCGATAAAGGGTGTGACTGAGAATACTAATATTGTTGTGAAGACATCAAGCAGAGCGATTCGGCTGATTGACAGCTACAGTGTCAATGAGGATGGAGAGAGACTCTTATATATTGAGGCTAAGAAGAGTGGAACTTATAATGTCACTATTAAGGTTGGAAATAAGACATTCAAACGAAAAATATATGTAAAGAGTATTTATTTTAGAAGAAGTACGAAAACTCTTTGCGATGCAAAGAGTAAGAAGTGGATTCCTGCAAGAAGTATGATTTGCCTGTATAAAGGCGAAAGCATTATTTTAAAAACCATAGGAATTGGAAGAACAGATAAGATTGTGTGGACAAGCGATAATAAAGACGTGGTAACTGTTGATAAAAATGGAAAGATTAAAGCGGTTTCCATGGGATATGCAAATATCACTGCTACCTACGGAAATGTGAGCATAACATATAAGGTGGCTGCCACATATAAGGAGGCTGCACAAGCCTTACGTTATGCATATGTTCATCTGGGGGATACATATTCACAGGCACAGAGAATGGAAGAGGGCAAGTACGATTGCAGCTCCTACGCCTGGCGTTCGTATGATAGTGCAGGTATGAATGTTGGTAATCTGACGAATTGGGCCCCAACAGCAGCAGATATAGCTAAGTGGTGTATTGATAATGGCTATATGATTATGATGGGAAATGTCAATGTTGAAGATATGCTTCCGGGGGATTTGGTATTCTGGGGCGGTCAGGACAACGGCAGATATTATGGAATATATCATGTAGATATTTATGAAGGTAACAACACAATAATAACAGTTGAATCTGAATCCGGAATATACAGCGGTGCAAATGCATTAGTTGCAAGACCTTGCGAGAAGAACAATACTGCCATTAAAAAAATTAAGCCATATGTGAATATTTTGTCAGTCAGAAATACACTTATCAAGTTTAACTTTACACATTTTTGTGGTGTAGACGGATATAAGATTTATAGAAAAACAGGTAAAGGTAAATACAGGCTTATAAAGACAATAAAGGGTGCTAAAAAGGCAAGTTTCACAGATAAAGGTTTGGATAAGAATAAAACTTATAAATACAAGGTAAAAGCATACAAAGTAGTTAATGGAAAAACTATATACAGTAAGATTTCAGAAGAGATAATTAAGTAAAAAAAGATATCAGTCAGGAAAAATCCTGTCTGATATCTTTTTTTGTGAGTTTATAAAATTGTTGATTTAAGTAAAACTGCAAATAACAAAACAGGTGCAATAAACTTAATCATTATAATAAATAAATTCTTTCTTCCGAATTTTGTTCCGGATTTTTCTACTTCTTCGATTACGTATTTAGGCTTTACAATCCAACCGATAAGGATACATGTTCCAATTGCTACGATTGGCATTAAGCAGTAGTTACTGATGTAGTCTAAAATATCAAGTATCTGTGCATGGGCACCATTTGGCAATTTGATATCGAAGAACCACTTGTTGTAGCCAAGACAAACAGCAACACCGCCAAGTAATGCGATAATAGTTTCTATAATGGTAGCTTTTTTGCGGCTCAAGTGGAACTGGTCCATAAAACTTGAAACAATAGCTTCAAGCACTGATACAGCACTAGTTAATGCTGCGAATAAAACCATTGCAAAGAATAATATACCTATTACTTTTCCTGCGCCTCCCATACGGTTGAATATGTTTGGAAGTGAGTTGAACATAAGTGATGCTCCATGAGCTGAAAGCCCCTCCTTACCACTGAAGGTATAGACAGCAGGAATAATCATTACACCTGCGAGAAAGGCTACTGCTGTATCAAAAATCTCAATATGGTTGATTGATTTGTTGAGGTCGGCATCATCTTTTACATATGAACCATAAGTAACCATTATACCCATTGCCACTGATAAACTAAAGAACAACTGACCAACTGCATCGATTAATACTCCTAAAAATGAGGTAAAAGTAACATCGGAAAAATCAGGTATTAAATATATCTTTAATCCTTCGAGCCCTGTTCTTGTCACATCACCGTCTGTGTGTTTAATTGTAAGTGAAAAAATGGAAATACCTACAACCAAAAGAATTAGTGTCGGCATAATTATTTTTGAAAAAGACTCAATACCTTTTTCGACACCCATAATTACAATAAAGGCAACTAATCCTAAGAAAATAGCTGTCATAATAATAGGAGTGATTTCGTCTCCCAGGTAACCGCCAAAATATCCGTCTGAAGCAATTTCTGCAGGTGTATCAATAATATATGCCACAAAATACTTAAGAACCCATCCACCAATTGTACAGTAGTATGGAAGAATAAGTACCGGTATAAGGCAGGCTAACACACCGAGAAATTTGAATTTTTTGTGGACCTTAGTGTAGGCTGTAAGTGGACTTTGCTTTGTCTTGCGGCCGATTGCAACCTCTGCTGTTAACAATGTAAAACCGAAAGTTAATGCAAGTATTAAGTATACGAATAGGAATAATCCACCGCCATCCTTTGCTGCAAGATATGGAAAACGCCAGAGGTTTCCAAGACCTACAGCACTTCCTGCTGCTGCAAGAATAAATCCGATAGAACCTGAAAAGGAATTTCTATCACCGTGCTTCTTTTTGCTCATATAAATCTCCCGTTCTAAAATATTAATCTGCGGAAAAACACCGCAATTAAGCCAATTATAACACTTATGTAATGCAAATGAAAGTAGAAAATTCATCAGTTTTCGCAGTTGTTGACTTTTATCTATATAAGTGTTATATTAAGGCTATATGCACGCTTATGGATGCAGATACAGGAGGAACAATTATGGGCATATCGCATGGAAGTAAGAGTGAGGGGCTGAATATAATAATTGTGGGTTGTGGAAAGGTTGGAGCTGCTCTTTTGGAACAGCTTTGTAAGGAAGGTCATGAGATTACGATTATTGATAAGAATCCGCAGAAGGTTCAGACATTCACCAATTTGTACGACATTATGGGAGTTGTTGGCAATGGAGCCAGTCACAGCATTCAGAAAGAAGCAGGAATTGAGAGTGCTGATTTAATTATTGCAGTAACAGAGTCAGATGAGTTAAATCTCTTATGTTGTACAGTTGCTACTCAGGTTGGTAATTGCGCAGCCATAGCGCGAGTTAATTCGCCGGATTACAATGAAGAGGTTGGATACCTGCGAGAGAAATTGGGACTTGCATTAATTATTAATCCGGACTATGAAGCAGCAAAGGAAATTGCAAGAATTCTGTTTTTGCCAACAGCTCTCGAAGTCAGTTCTTTCGCACATGGACAGGCAGAGCTTGTCAAGTTATCTGTTCCTGAAGATAACTATTTAGCAGGAAAGAGCATTGCCGAATTAAGTAAGAATATCGAGGCCAAATTTATTATCTGTGCCATTGAGAGAGAAGGAGAGATACATATCCCTTCCGGCAATTTTACAATTGAAAAAGGTGATAAGATTTCATTTGTTGCCACACGTAAAGAGACCAGGAAATTTTTAAAGCATATTGGATTTAAGACTAATCAGGTTAAAGACACTATTATTATAGGTGGTGGTAAGACAGCATATTATCTTGCAAAGCAGCTTATAAGTATGGGTATAAGTGTCAAGATTATTGATCACGATAAGGCAAGATGTGAGGAACTTAGCATTTTACTTCCAAAGGCCATAATTATCAATGGCGATGGGACGGATGAGGAGCTGCTTAAGGAGGAAGGTATTACATATTGTGAGTCTTTTGTTCCTCTGACAGGGATAGATGAAGAGAATATTTTGCTGACACTTCACGCAAAGAATGTCTCAGAGGCGAAGGTTATAACAAAGATTAACAGAAATACATTCATGAACGTAATAGACAATTTAGAGCTGGACAGTGTTATTTATCCAAAATATATAACCTGTGAGGCAATTATTGCTTATGTACGAGCTAAGAAAAATTCTAAGCATAGCGATATTGAGACTCTTTATCATATGTTTAATTCAAGAGTAGAAGCTATTGAATTTAGGATAGACGAAAGTGACAATGTATGTGGAGTTCCGATTAGTGAACTTAAGATAAAAGATAATATTATTATCTCATTTATTAATAGAAATGGTTCTATTATTTTTCCGACGGGTAAAGATCAGATAAAACCGGGAGATACAGTTATGATAGTGACAACACATACAGGATTTGCTAATATTCAGGATATTTTTGAGTAGTGATAACGTTTGAAAGGTTATAAAGATTATGAACAATTCAATAATTAGGTATGTATTAGGTCTGGTACTAAAAATGGAAGCAATACTTATGATTCTTCCATGTCTGGTAGCAGTTATATACAGGGAAAAAGACGGTTTTGCGTATTTGATAGTTATGGCTGTAAGCTTTACGACAGGATGTATTGCTACCAGGAAAAAAATCGACAACACGACGTTCTATCTGAAAGAGGGCTGTATAGCTACGGCATTCAGTTGGATTATTATGAGTGTTGTGGGGTGTATGCCATTTGTTATTAGTGGTGATATTCCATCATTTACAGATGCTTTGTTTGAGACAATATCAGGTTTTACAACAACAGGTGCAAGTATACTTAACGATGTAGAGGCACTCTCACACTGTAATCTTATGTGGAGAAGCTTTACTCACTGGATTGGTGGTATGGGAGTATTAGTATTCCTTATGGCTATTATTCCACTTAGTGGTGGCTCTAACATAAATCTTATGAGGGCAGAGAGTCCCGGTCCGTCAGTTGGGAAGCTTGTTCCAAAGATGAAATATACAGCGCGACTTTTGTATGTGATTTATTTTGGACTTACAATTTTAGAATTTTTATTTTTGGTAGTTGGAAAAATGCCGATATTTGATTCTGTGGCTACAGCTTTTGGTACTGCCGGTACAGGTGGCTTTGGTATCAAAAATGACAGCTTTATGAGTTATTCACCATATCTTCAGTGGGTGGTAACAATATTCATGATTTTGTTTGGTGTAAATTTCAATGCATATTATTTCATAATATTAAAACAGTGGAAGAAGAGCATTAAAATGGAAGAGGTAAAATATTATTTCCTGATTATTTTTTCTTCTATAGGAATCATTATGTTAAACATATGCGACAGTGTTAAGGACATTGCTTCTGCACTAAGGGATGCTTCATTTCAGGTTGCAACTATTATAACTACAACAGGTTTTTCATCAGTGGATTTTGATAAATGGAATGAAACTGCAAGACTTGTGTTGGTGCTTTTAATGTTTGTAGGTGCGTGTGCAGGAAGTACCGGTGGTGGAATTAAGGTGTCAAGATTTGTGATACTTTTTAAGACACTCATCAAAGAGCTTGATTCGTATATCCATCCAAAGAGTATTAGAAAGATAAAAATGGATGGAAAACCAATTGAACATGACGTGGTAAGAGCAGTAAATGTCTACTTCATAACATTTATTTCTGTTTTTGTTGTATCGTTATTTATAGTATCGACAGAGGGAAAAGGACTTGTAACCTCGTTTACCGCTGTTGCTGCTACGATTAATAATATAGGACCTGGTCTTGATTTAGTCGGACCTACACAGAATTTTTCGATATTTAAAGATTTTACTAAATATGTACTTATGTTTGATATGTTAGCAGGAAGACTTGAGTTATTCCCGTTACTTATATTGTTCCATCCGGCAGCCTGGAAGGATATGCTAAATGGACATAGTCAAAGAAAAAAGTAAAAATATAAGAGGTTTTGGAACTGTCCAAAACCTCTTTTTTGTGTTGTTTATTCAGTTCTAAGTGCAACTACCGGATCTTTCTTTGCTGCGCTTCTTGAAGGAATAAGTCCTGATATAAGTGTTAAGAATACGCTAATCAAAATAAGAATTATTGCTGCAGGTATTGAAAGGAATGCATTTAATGAATTGATTCCTGTTACATCATGGATTACAGCATTGATAGGGATACATAAAAGATATGTCACCACTACACCGAGTAAACCGGATGCAAATCCTATGATAATAGTTTCTGCGTTAAACATACTTGATACATCTTTCTTTGAAGCACCAATAGCACGTAATATACCAATTTCCTTTGTTCTTTCCTGAACAGATATAAGTGTAATTACACCAATCATAATTGATGATACGATAAGTGAAATCGATACAAAAGCAATCAAAATATATGTGATTGCGTCGATGATTGAGCTTACTGATGACATCATAATTCCAATGTAGTCTGTGTACTTAATCTGTTTAGTTTCATCAACATCTTTGTTGTAATCAGCAATTGTATCTTCAATAGTATCTTTTGCATTGAATGAAGATGCATAAAGATTAATTGTTGATGGATTGTCTAAATCAATATATCCCATCTTGCAAAGAAGGTCTTCATGATTGTTTTCGGAAAATTCCATTAAATTGTCATAATATGAAGCACATTCACTTGCGTTAACTTTGCCAAGATAATCATTTAATGCAGATATAAGCTGTTCCTGAGTCATAGCTGCGAGTCTCTGTGCTGTACTTGCTGCATACTGTGCTTTTATCTGTTCTGATACAATTTTTGAGTAAAGAGCACGTAAGTCTTCTTCGCTCATTTTCTGTAGATAATCGCTTACATCTTTAGCACTCATATTCATCTGTGCTGTAAGCGATTGTGAAAGAATTTCTTTCATCTGCACAGTTGATACACCGGATACTGTTTGTGATACGGATTGTGATAAATAACTGTCTGAAGGAATCTGCATCATCTTAACGTATACAGATGCTTTATCTGTATCTTTTAACTTACCAACATATTCTTTAAAGGCTGTCATCTTATCTTCATCAGAAAGAATACCAGTGTTTTCGTTAAATGGAAGACCATTTGTTACGTCTATTGTAGGGTTGTCTAACTGGGCTTTGATTACATCTGCGTTCTTAGCTTCGTTAATGACATATTCTGTAAGAGCATTTGTGTAACAAATAGAACCGGTTAACATAGTAGCTTCAGCATCCTCGTTTGGTTTAATGATACCGGTTACCTTGAGTGGAATACCGCCGTCATAAAGATACTGCATACCTGTGTCACTGTCTCTAAGATCAGTATAAAGACCGGAAGCTTCATCGTATGAATAACAGTTTGAATTTAAGACTGTTCTAAATTCCATATTGCATATTTCTTCATATGACCATTTCTTGTTATCACTTTCAAGTGGAGTTCCATTAAATGATGCCTGCATAATTGCATCAATTGTTTCTCTTGATTCAAGACCAAGGGCATATAATGTAACGTCGTCGATTTCGTTGTTCTTATCAAGAACAAGAACTATTTCATTATAATCGTTAGGCCATGAACCATATACAAGGTCGTATTGTTCTTTTAATAATTTATTGACTGGGTCACCATTTTCGCCCGGTAATAATTCCTGCCACATTGTAGAATGTCCTGCCATATGTGAACTGCCCATACTCATAAGAGGATTTGTACTGGTCTGGTTTGTTCCCATCATAGCAGACATATCAGCACCATAGAATTCAGATAAGATTTCTGTCATCATTTCTAATGTGTCTGATTTAATTATGTTGCCGTCAACATTCTTAGTTAATATCTGTAAATCTAAGTTGTATGAGTACTGAATACCACTGACAGCATCTGCGAATTTTGAAGTCTTGTCAGCTCTGTTTTCGTCGATAAACTTCTTAAATGATTTAAGGTCGTTTTCCTGAACATCTAAATTACTCATAGCATTAATGATATCGTATACAGCGGAACGCTTGTAAACGGCATCGTTTTTGTGTTCTGATTTCTCATGTCCCATAGTCATAAAGGTTTCCATAAGAGAAGACAAATCTACACTTTCAGATTCAATAGACAAAGGATAAGCAGATAAAGCATTTTCCTGAATATCATCTATATATCCTGATAAGCCCTGGGAAATTGCCAGGATAAGTGCAATACCTATAATACCAATACTACCTGCAAATGCCGTAAGCGTTGTACGTCCCTTCTTTGTGAAAAGATTCTTGAGCGAAAGCATAAATGCTGTACTAAAAGACATAGAAGGCTTTCTAACCTTTTTGCCGGCTTTTCGTTGCTGATTTTTTGAATCTTCCATAGCCTGTTTTGTTACTTCCTTATCAGTAAGAGGATTACTGTCAGCTTTTATTTCTCCATCAAGCATCTTAATTATCCTTGAGGAATATTTCTCGGCAAGCTCAGGATTATGTGTTACCATAATGATAAGTCTGTCTTTAGATATTTCTTTAAGGATATCCATTACCTGTATACTGGTCTCTGTATCAAGGGCACCGGTAGGTTCATCTGCGAGAATGATATCAGGGTTGTTAACCAAAGCTCTTGCAATAGCCACTCGCTGCATTTGTCCACCTGACATCTCGCTAGGCCTTTTATGTAATTGATTTCCAAGACCAACATCTTCAAGGGCTTTTTTTGCTAAAGCACGTCGTTCAACTTTTGATACACCGGAAAGTGTAAGAGCGATTTCAACGTTCTGAAGAACAGTCTGATGTGGAATAAGGTTATAACTTTGGAAAACAAAACCGATAGAATGGTTACGGTAAGCGTCCCAGTCTCTGTTTTTGAAGTCTTTAGTTGATTTACCATTAATAATTAAGTCTCCTTCTGTGTATTGATCAAGACCACCGATGATATTAAGCATTGTAGTCTTACCACAACCTGAAGGACCAAGAATGGATACGAATTCGCTGTTTCTGAATTTTAAGTCGATACCCTTTAAGGCATGAACAGTATTCTCACCAGCAAGGTAATCCTTCTTGATGTTTTTTAACATCAACATATGTTGACCCTCCTTAAAAGTAATTTATTTTCAAACAGAATATCAAAAAGTGGAAATTATTTCAAGAAAAGATTTAGATGTTTTATAAATAATTCATATTTTAGAACTATATATTATATTGACACAAAAAAAATATAATAATATAATTGTCACAACAAAATGGTTATAAGACTAGATTGGAGGGTATATATTATGTCAGATTATAATCCATATGATAACAACAATTATTCCAACCCGTATTCAGAGTATAACAATGGATATGCAGGGACAACTGGGTATCAGAGTTATGAAACTGTGAGTGCGAAGGAAGTAATGCCAAAGACATTTGCTGTTATGGTGGCAGCACTTATAGTAACTGCAATCACATCATTCGCATTAGCTATGAATGAAACATTTATTTACAATATGTTTATAGGAAGCGGAAGTAGATTATACTTTATTTTAGTTTTCGTTGCAGAGATGATAGCAATTACAATGACTACAAGATTTATAGCGAAAAACAGTATGATAGGAGCGGCGATAGGCTTCTTTGCTTATTCTATATTAAATGGAGCTACATTGTCAGTTATTTTCGTAGCCTTTGATATCAGAGTAGTTGCAAAATCATTTTTTATTGCAGCTCTTGTGTTTGGATGTATGGCAGCCTACGGTGCAATAGTAGATGCAGACTTAACGAAGGTTGGCTCTATTGCAATGATGGGATTAATAGGATGCCTTATTTCATCATTATTAAATGCTTTCATCTTTAGAAGTTCCTCATTTGACTGGCTTATATCTGTAGTGGTTATAGTTGTATTTACAGCTCTTACAGCATATGATGTTCAGAAGATAAAGAAAATGGCTGCACAGGCATCAGTTACAGGGATTTCTGCAAATACAATAGCAATATATGGTGCAATGGAGTTGTATTTAGACTTTATTAACATATTTATTAGATTATTAGCTATATTTGCAAATAACAGAGACTAGTATGATACGAAGCTTTGCGGATTATTATAATGAATTCAAATGTTATGCTTATGGAAAAATTAATGGATGAAATAAGAATAATATAAAAACAGCCCATCATATGGTGGGCTGTTTTTATATTATTCGCCGGTAGGAGTATCTGTAGTTAATTCTTCAATTAAATCAAGGATTTCGTCACGTCCCTGTTTAGACTGGGCTGAGAATGGAAGAATTATAGTCCCCGGTTTTACTCCCAAACCCTCTTTGATTGCTTTTATATGCTTGGCATGCTGACTTCTCTTGATTTTGTCGAGTTTGGTAGCTATGATGATTGGTTCATATCCATTATAGACAATCCATTCATACATATTCTTGTCATTGGCTGACGGGTCATGACGTATGTCTATAAGGAGAAAGACAGCTTTTAACTGTTTAGAGGTTCTTAAATATTTTTCAATCATAACGCCCCATTTTTCCTGAGTCTCTTTTGAGACCTTTGCATACCCGTATCCCGGAAGGTCAACAAAATAGAGAGCTTCATTTACATTATAAAAATTAATAGTCTGTGTTTTTCCAGGCTGTGATGAAGTCCTTGCCAAAGATTTTCTATTGAGTAATCCATTAATCAAAGAAGATTTACCTACATTTGATTTACCTGCAAAAGCTATTTCAGGCAAAGTGTTATCAGGTAATTTGCTGGTAATTCCACAAACAGTTTCAAGATTTACATTCTTAATAACCATATCAAAAGTGTCCTTTCATAAGCATATTTTGGTATATTGTACCATTTAAAAAAAAATAACGCTACCATTTTTTGTTTATATATTGTATAATGGTAGCTAGTCTAAAAGAACATCTATTAATAATACCCCGATTATAGAAGAATAATAAATAGAAAGGTAATAGAATATGAGAGAAAAGTTGATGAGTCTATCGGTTGCTGTAATCCGTGATATGGCGAAGGAAAAGGGAATAAAAGGCGTTACAACAAAGAAAAAGAGTGAACTTGTTGAGGCTATTTTAGAACTTGAAGAGAGTAAGGAAGCAACTGAAGAAGAGGAAAAAGAAGAGAAAAAAGAAGAGCAGCAGGAAAATAAACGTGATGAAAACATTGCCAGAATATTCAGAGGTGATATTACTGAAGAAGAGAAGAAAACTCTGGACAGTGGAATTACAGCGGATGGTATTTTGGAAGTTATGAGCGATGGATATGGATTTATCAGATGTGCAAATTATCTTCCGGGAGATAATGATGTGTACGTGTCACCATCACAGATAAGAAGATTTAATCTTAAAACAGGTGATATTATTACAGGTAAAGTAAGAGTCAGAACTCAGAACGAGAAATTTGGTGCCTTATTGTACCTGACCTCTATTAATGGAAGAACTATTGAAGAGGCAGCAAAACGTAAGAATTTCGAAGACTTAACACCTATTTTTCCAAATGAAAGACTTAGAATGGAAACTGCAAATGGAAAGATGTCGATGAGAATATTAGATCTCATATCACCAATTGGTAAAGGGCAGAGAGGTATGATTGTCTCGCCTCCAAAGGCAGGTAAGACAACACTTTTAAAAGAAGTTGCAAAATCAATTCTTACAAATAATCCTAAGATGAAGATGATTATCCTGCTTATCGATGAACGTCCAGAAGAAGTTACAGATATAAAAGAAGCTATCGAAGGAAAAAATGTAGAAGTAATATATTCAACATTCGATGAACTTCCGGAGCATCATAAGAGAGTATCGGAGATGGTTATAGAACGTGCTAAAAGATTAGTTGAGCATGGTGATGATGTGGTTATTCTTTTAGACAGTATTACAAGACTTGCAAGAGCTTACAATATGGTTATTCCAGCAAGTGGCCGTACATTGTCTGGTGGTCTTGACCCGGCAGCACTTCATATGCCAAAGAGATTTTTTGGTGCGGCCAGAAATATGAGAGAAGGCGGAAGTCTTACAATTCTTGCTACAGCGCTTGTTGATACAGGAAGCAAGATGGATGATGTTGTATACGAAGAATTCAAGGGTACAGGTAATATGGAACTTGTACTTGACAGAAAGCTTTCAGAAAAGAGAGTATTCCCTGCACTCGATATAGTTAAATCAGGAACTCGTAGGGAAGATTTATTATTATCTAAAGAAGAGCTTGAGGCAGTATATATTATCAGAAAAGCTACTAATGGTATGAAGAGCGATGAAGCAGTAGAAAAAATACTTGATATGTTCGTCAAAACCAAGAATAATAACGAATTTGTTCAGATGATAAAGAAGACAAAAATATTGTAGAAAAAAGTACTTGCATATAAATAGTGCTTGTGATATACTACAAGAGCTGTTTTTATGAATGAGGTTGGTGAAAGCCAATTTGCATAGGAATAATATTGTAGAGAGGTGAAAATAATGAGAGAAGGAATTCATCCTAACTATTACCAGGCAAAGGTTGTTTGCAACTGTGGTAATGAATTTGTAACAGGATCAACTAAGGAAGATATCCACGTAGAAATATGTTCAAAGTGTCATTCATTCTACACAGGCCAGCAGAAAGCTGCTAAGGCTCGTGGACGTATTGATCAGTTCAACCGTAAGTATGGTATGGGCGACAACAATTAAGTATGACAGACAAGGTTGAGGTTATTATAATCTCAACCTTTTTTTCAGTAAAGAAAAAGGTTTAAGGAGGAAATCTCATGAAACCATCAGGAATTGGCGGACAGGCTGTTTTGGAAGGAATAATGATGAAGAATAAAGAAAAGTATTCCGTAGCAGTCAGAAAACCGGATAAAGAGATAGAGGTAGTTGTAAACGAATATAAGGGAATAGCAGGAGACAGTAAGATTCTTAACTTGCCTTTTATTCGTGGAACTTTTAATTTTTTAGATTCATTGATAGTAGGAATAAAGACTTTGACTTTTTCTGCGAGTTTTTATGAAGAAGAGGAAGAAGATAAAGTTGGAGATAAAGTGGCAGACAAGCTTTTTAAGGAAAAGGCTGAAGATGTCATAATGGGAATAACTGTTTTTATCTCATTTCTAATAGCGATAGCACTTTTTATGTTACTTCCCACTTTTATAGCAGGCTTGATTGAAAAGCAGTTTAATATATTATCAAAGGGAATAATTTCTGCAATAGAAGGAGTTCTTAGAATTCTCGTCTTTATAATATATATTATAGTGATATCTAAGATGGAAGATATACAGCGTACATATATGTATCATGGTGCTGAACATAAGTGTATTAATTGTATTGAAGAAGGCAGAGAGTTAACAGTAGATAATGTTATGAGCAGTTCAAGATTTCACAAGAGATGCGGAACAAGCTTTTTGCTTTTTGTAATGATTATTAGTGTTATTATGTTTATGATTGTTCATGTGGATACGATGGCACTAAGATTACTTAGCAGAGTTATTCTTATTCCTGTTATTGCAGGTATTTCTTATGAAGTATTAAGACTTGCAGGACGAAGTGATTCAAAAATTGTGAATATTATCAGTGCACCGGGCTTATGGCTTCAGAGACTTACAACCAGAGAGCCGTCAGAGGATATGGTGGAAGTAGCGATTAAGGCGATTGAAGCAGTATTTGATTGGGAGTCATATATTAATGAAGAAGACATACAAAGAGATTCTGAATAGTGCAGAGGATATGTTGACCTCGGCAGGTATTGCTGAGGCAGCATCAGATGCATGGATATTATTTGAGTATACTTTCGATATGAATAGAACAAAATATTTGACGCAGATGATGTCCTTTGTAAGTGAAGAAGATGAAGAGAAGTATATGCACAACATAAGGATCAGACAAAAAAGAGTGCCGGTTCAGCATATTACAAACAGCCAGTGCTTTATGGGATTTGATTTTTTTGTAAATGAGCATGTGCTTATACCGAGATTTGATACCGAGATTCTTGTAGATGCTGTGGTGAATACAGTCATGAATCAAAACAGTAAAGTCCTTGATATGTGTACAGGTTCAGGATGCATAGCGCTTTCTATTGCAAAGCTGTGTCATGGTGTGATGGTTGATGCTGTTGATGTGTCTGAGGAAGCGATAAAGGTTGCAAATAATAATAAAGCTAGACTAAAAGTGCATAACTGTAATATAATATACAGTGATTTATTTGAGAATATTACAGACACATATGATGTGATTGTGTCAAATCCACCATATATAGAAAGTGATGTGATATTAACACTTGAACCTGAAGTGAAAGATTTTGAGCCGCTCATTGCTCTTGACGGGGATGAAGACGGGCTTAAATTCTATAGAATTATTACGAATAGTGCTGCTTCAAGATTAAATGCCGGTGGCTGTCTTTTTTATGAAATAGGATATAATCAGGCAGAAGCAGTGGAAAAAATGATGAAGGATGCAGGATTTAATGACATACGAACCATTAAGGATATGTCAGGTCTTGACAGAGTTGTAACAGTAATGAAATAAGATATGTTTGACAAGTTAGATGATTTATTATTTAGATATGAGCAATTAATGCAGGAGTTAAATGACCCTACAATTGCAAACGATAATACAAGGTTTAGAAAGCTTATGAAGGAACAGAGTGATTTGGCTCCTATCGTGGAAGCCTACACTAAGCTTAAGCAGGAGAAACAGAATGTGGAAGACAGTCTTGCAATTCTTGAAGAGGAATCAGATGAAGAGATGAGAGAACTTGCCAAGGAGGAACTCAACTTGGCTAAGGCGAATATCGAAGAATTAGAAAATGAGCTTAAGATTCTGTTACTTCCAAAGGATCCTAACGATGATAAGAACGTTATTGTTGAGATTCGTGCAGGAGCAGGCGGTGATGAGGCAGCTCTTTTTGCGGCAGAGATATATCGTATGTATGTACACTATGCAGAAGGAAGAAACTGGAAAGTAGAGACTATGGAATCTGAAGATATTGGCATAGGTGGTATGAAGTATGTGACATTTATGGTTACAGGTACAGGAGCTTATTCAGTGCTTAAGTATGAATCAGGTGTTCATCGTGTACAAAGAGTTCCTGAGACAGAATCAGGCGGACGTATTCATACGTCAACAATTACAGTCGCTGTTATGCCGGAGGCAGAAGAAGTGGATGTTCAGATTGATGAAAAAGATATCAGAATTGACGTTATGCGTGCATCAGGTAACGGTGGTCAGTGTGTCAATACAACAGATTCTGCCGTTCGTTTAACTCACTTCCCATCAGGAATTGTTGTATATAGCCAGACAGAGAAATCGCAGCTTCAGAATAAAGCAAAAGCCTTTGCTCTTCTTCGTGCTAAGTTATACGATATTGAGTGTCAGAAGGCGCATGATGCTGAGGCAGAAGCAAGAAGAAGTCAGATTGGTACAGGTGACAGATCGGAAAAAATCAGAACTTACAACTTCCCACAGGGACGTGTAACTGACCATAGAATTGGATTGACACTTTATAAGTTAGATAAGATAATGAATGGTGATATTCAGGAAATCATTGACGCTTGTATCGCTGCTGACCAGGCGGCTAAGCTTGCTAAGATGAACGAGGAATAATAAAGGGGGAATATGATGGGAGACTATGTATTAAGCTGTTGTTCTACTGCAGATTTATCTGAAAAACATTTTATGTCAAGAGATATAAATTATATATGTTTTCACTATGAATTGGATGGAGTGGAGTATCTGGATGATCTGGGAAAAACAATGCCTTTTGATGTTTTTTATGACAAGATGGACAAAGGTGCAATGACTAAAACTTCTCAGGTAAATGCAGAAGAATTTCAGGTCTATTTCAAAAGATTTCTGGATGAAGGAAAAGATATTCTTCATGTCACGTTATCAAGTGGGATTTCGGGAGTGTATAATTCTGCTATGATAGCAAAAAATAATCTTGAGGAAGAATATCCGGACAGAAAGATTTATATCGTTGATTCCCTTGGGGCCTCGTCAGGATATGGTTTGCTTATGGATAAATTAGCAGATTTAAGAGATGAGGGAATGGCTGTTGATGATTTATATAGATGGACAGAGGAGAATAAGCTTAAAGTTAACTCGTGGTTTTTCTCTACAGATCTCAAATTTTTTGTAAGAGGTGGAAGAATATCCAAGAGTGCAGGTTTTTTTGGCAATGCACTGAGCATTTGTCCGTTACTCTTTATTGATGCCTGCGGAAAACTTATTCCAAGAGAAAAAATAAGAACAAAGAAAAAAGTTATAAAAGCAATAGTTGACAGGATGGAAGAGCGAGCCGGTCTGGATTATAATGGTAAGTGTTATATTTCGGAGTCTGCATGTATAGAGGATGCAAGAGCAGTTGCTGATCTTATCGAAGAACGATTTAAGAGCTTAGACGGTAAAGTTGTAATTAACAGCATAGGTACTACTATTGGAAGTCATACAGGACCGGGAACTGTTGCAGTATTTTTCTTTGGTGAGGAAAGAGAAAATATAGAGAATTAATAATTATCAGGCGTATCTTGAAAGGTTGAGATACGTCTGTTTTGTAGGAGAAAAAATATGTACGATTATTTAGTAGTAGGAGCAGGATTGTATGGTGCTGTATTTGCCAGAGAAGCTGCTGATGCAGGGAAAAAAGTATTAGTAATAGATAAAAGACCAAACATAGCAGGAAATGTGTATACTGAAGTGATTGAAAAAATTCATGTGCATAAGTATGGCGCTCATATTTTTCACACAAATAACAAAAAAGTATGGGATTATGTGAATAGGTTCGCAGAATTTAACAGATTTACAAATTCACCGGTTGCAAATTATAAAGGTGAGCTGTACTCGCTTCCATTTAATATGTACACCTTCAATAAGATGTGGGGAGTTGTAACACCAAAAGAAGCGGCAAAAAAAATCGAAGAGCAGAGATTGGAGGCTGGAATCACAGAGCCAAAGAACCTTGAAGAACAGGCAATCAGCCTTGTTGGTAAAGATATATATGAGAAGCTTATTAAGGGATATACTATGAAACAGTGGGGAAGAGAGTGTAGTGAGCTTCCTGCGTTTATCATAAAGAGATTACCTGTAAGATTTACCTTTGATAATAACTATTTTAACGCTCTTTACCAGGGAATTCCCATTGGTGGATATACAAAGATGGTAGAGAATATGCTTGATGGTATTGAAGTAAGATTGTCAACTAATTATTTTGATAACAGGGAAGAATATGATAAACTTGCAAAGAAGGTAGTTTATACGGGCCCTATTGATGCATATTTTGATTTTTCTCTTGGAACACTTGAATACCGTTCAGTAAGATTTGAAAATGAGGTTCTTGATATACCAAATTATCAGGGAAATGCAGCAGTAAACTACACAGACAGTGAGACCCCGTATACAAGAATAATAGAACATAAATGGTTTGAATTTGGTAAGGACGATGATGGCAACGATATAGAGAAAACTGTTATCAGCAAGGAATACAGTTCTGAGTGGAAACCGGGAGACGAGCCATATTATCCTGTAAATGATGAGAAAAATGGTGAATTGTACTTAAAGTATAAGCAGCTTGCCGACAAAGAGGACAAGGTGATATTTGGCGGAAG
>JBGVIE010000061.1:0-8857 GCA_045122895.1 Lachnospiraceae bacterium | reverse complement strand
ATTCATAACCCGGTTTAAGAAAATCCTTGCTTCTGCAACCACTTTTGCCGTTTATCTTTCCGTATTCATAAACAACATAGCTTTTCTTCGTAAGAGTGCTGAATGTGAGGAGTTTTGAAACAAGGTATTCTACGATTCCTTCTTCAAAAGTATCAGTTTTATACCAGTATCCCTTGTCATAGAATTTCGTTTGCGTGCCTTCACTTGTTCCATCAATATTTACTGTCAAATCGTTGCTTAATGTTATGTCAAACATATTTTTCTCCTTTAGGGCAAAGCTTTTTCCAAGTGATATTGTTGTCGCCAAATTTAAACCAGATAGAGTCGTTGTAGCTTACGCCAAAGGTTCTTTTAACGATTTCAATAGGCTCATACTCATCAAGCCCTATTTTATTAAGCAATTCCTTTATATCGGTGCGCCCACGCTCCCAACAGCGTGTTTCCAACAGCTCACCGAGTTTTGCAATATCAATTTTGTCAAAAGCAAGAAAAAATTGTTTAATCGGAACGTCAGTAAACTTCTTGATAAACACTTCGTTGTTTTTGATATTCACAACAGCAGTCATTTCATCTTTCCAGTAAACCGAAATCTTACAACCGTCCCATTTGCTTTTCAGCTTATCTTCAAGCACAATATTACAGTTGAGCTTTTCTGAAATGACGGATATAGTTTCAAGCTGAGGTGAAATCTGATATGTTTCTATTCTTGCAATTGTAGATTGAGGCATATTGCATCGTTTAGCCAGCTCACGCTGAGATATTTTTAAACTTCTGCGTTTATCAGCCAATTCATCAACTATTCTATAACCATTCATAATATCACCTCTTTCAAACGAATGATAGCATATATGCTATCATATGTCAATGAGATTACTGACACAAATTTAACGTATTGTGAAGTGAATTTTGAGTTACTGGTAAAAAAAAGAGAATTCTCTATTTTGTCAGGAATTCTCTTAAGTAAATGACACTGGTTCAGAGCAGGCCGGAAAAATCTGCCTGACTCTGAACAGTTTCATATTATTTAGTTGTCATTTTTTCCACATTAGACCAAGTTAAGTATAATGTTTTACTTGTAGAGTACTTAAGCTTGTACCCCTGAGCATATCTATGCTATTTCTTATAACTGTGGTCCAGCTGCAACTAATGCCTTACCAGCATCGTTACCTGTGTACTTAACAAAGTTCTTTGTAAATCTTTCAGCAAGATCCTTAGCCTTTGCTTCCCATTCTGAAGCATCAGCGTATGTGTCACGAGGATCAAGAATACCTGTGTCAACACCTGGAAGCTCTGTTGGTACTTCAAAGTTGAACATTGGAATTGTCTTTGTTGGAGCATTGTTGATATCTCCGTTAAGGATAGCATCGATGATACCTCTTGTATCCTTAATTGTGATTCTCTTTCCGGTTCCATTCCATCCTGTATTTACGAGGTAAGCCTTAGCTCCACTCTTTTCCATCTTCTTAACAAGCTCTTCAGCATACTTTGTTGGATGAAGCTCTAAGAATGCCTGTCCGAAACATGCTGAGAATGTAGGTGTAGGCTCTGTAATTCCTCTTTCTGTACCGGCAAGCTTAGCTGTAAATCCTGAAAGGAAGTAGTACTGTGTCTGTTCCGGTGTAAGAATAGATACCGGAGGAAGTACTCCAAATGCATCTGCTGAAAGGAAGATTACGTTCTTTGCAGCTGGTGCTGATGATATAGGCTTAACAATGTTATCAATATGATCAATTGGGTAAGATACACGTGTATTCTCTGTTACACTCTTATCATCAAAATCAATTGTTCCATCTTCTGCTACTGTTACATTCTCAAGAAGAGCATTTCTCTTAATAGCATTGAAGATATCTGGCTCAGATTCTTTATCAAGACCGATAACCTTAGCGTAGCATCCACCTTCGAAGTTGAATACTCCGTTGTCATCCCATCCGTGTTCGTCATCACCGATAAGAAGTCTCTTAGGATCTGTTGAAAGTGTTGTCTTACCTGTTCCTGAAAGACCGAAGAATACTGCTGTATTTTCTCCATTTAAGTCTGTGTTTGCTGAACAGTGCATTGAAGCCATTCCATCAAGTGGAAGGTAGTAGTTCATCATTGAGAACATACCCTTCTTCATTTCTCCGCCGTACCATGTGTTGATGATAACCTGTTCACGGCTTGTGATGTTGAATGCTACACAAGTCTCAGAGTTAAGTCCTAATTCTGCATAGTTGTCAACCTTTGCCTTTGAAGCATTGTATACGATGAAGTCTGGCTCAAAGTTAGCAAGCTCTTCTTCTGTTGGCTGGATGAACATATTCTTTACGAAATGTGCCTGCCAAGCAACTTCTACGATGAAACGAACTGCCATACGTGTGTCAGCGTTTGCACCACAGAAAGCATCTACTACGAAAAGTCTCTTGTTAGAGAGTGCCTTCTTAGCAATATCCTTAACTGTTGCCCATGTCTCTTCTGTCATTGGGTGGTTGTCATTCTTATATTCATCAGATGTCCACCAAACTGTATCCTTTGAATTCTCATCCATAACGATATACTTGTCTTTTGGTGAACGACCTGTATAGATACCTGTCATAACGTTAACAGCACCAAGTTCTGTTACCTGTCCTCTTTCATAGCCTTCAAGTTCTGGCTTTGTCTCTTCTTCGAATAATACGTCGTAAGAAGGGTTGTAAACTACCTCTGTAGTACCTGTGATACCATACTTAGTTAAATCGATGTTTGCCATTTTCAATTTACCTCATTTCTTTATTTTAAATATTGTCTACGAGTAACTTTTTTCACATATATAATTTATACATATTCCCCTCTTTTGTCAACAATATTTTTGACTTGAACACGAGTTTTGTTTGACATATAATCAAACAGTCACAATGATTAACAAACCAGAAAGGCGATTACCATGAAAATATTAATGTTAGAAACTATGACTTACGGCGATGATGTTCCTCTTGACAAATTTAGTGAATTCGGCGAATTAATCACATATCCACTAAGCACAGAAAAAGAAGCTTACGAGCGAATGAAATCACATAATCCTGATATTGTGGTTATTAACAAAACTCCTATGTCAGCTAAAATAATTGATGCCGCTCCATCTCTTAAGATGATTGCAGAAGCAGCTACAGGATACAACAATATAGACATTGATTATGCAAAAAGTAAAGGCATACGTGTGGCAAATGTTGCCGGTTACTCAACACAGTCTGTTATCCAGCACACCTTTTCTCTGTTGTTCTACCTGCTGGAAAAATCATATTACTACGACGATTTTGTAAAGAGTGGACAATACTGTGACTGGCCTTGTTTTTCGCATTTCCAGAATGTATTTCATGAGCTTTCAGGTATGACTTATGGTATTGTCGGACTTGGAAATATAGGTCGTGGTGTAGCAAAGATAGCAACCGATTTTGGATGTAACGTAATCTACTATTCAGCCAGCGGTAATGAATATGATGTTCCATACAAAAAATACGACCTGGATGAATTCCTGGCCGTATCCGATATCGTATCTATTCACGCTCCGCTTAACGAGCATACAAATAATCTGTTTAACTATAAAAATATCTGCAAGATGAAGAAAAATGCTATTTTGCTAAACCTTGGTCGAGGTCCGATTGTAAATGACAGTGACCTTGCAAAAGCACTTCTTGAAAATAAAATAGCCGCTGCCGGTCTTGATGTGGTAAGTGTAGAACCAGTCGAAGCTAATAATCCACTTCTTGAAATCAAGGATAGCACCAAATTAATAATCACTCCTCACGTAGCCTGGGGAACTTACGAATCACGTAACAGATGCATTGATGAAGTATATAAAAATATTGTTGCCTTTTTAAATCACGAAGAGCGAAATGTAATCGTTTAGTGTTTACGATTCAAATAACTGACCGCAGACAAAGCAGCTACATTTCCTTCTCCGGCAGCTTTTATATACTGATATGGTGCCCCTACTACATCCCCACAGGCAAAGCAGCCATTAAGGTTAGTAGCCATTTTTCTGTCAACCTCAATATTATTTCCATCCAGCTTAATGCCAGGCACTAAAGTGTCTGGTGCTATGCTTTGTCTTAATATAAAAAATCCATCTGCCTCCAGCTCGCCATTTTTCATAATAAGCTTATCAGCCTTAAAACCTCCAACAAATTCCACCGGAATATCATATATTACGTCAATCTTATCATTAAGCTTTACTCTTTCACTGTAGAGAGGAATGTAACATACTTTATTGCAAATTTCAGACATATATAAAGCCTCTTCTTCATCTTCCACGCTTGTTCCAATCACCACAACATCTTTACCTTTGTAAAGAGGTGCATCACAGGTTGCACAATAGCTTACTCCTCTTCCGAGAAATTCCTTTTCTCCCTTGTATGGTTTTCCAAAATTAGTTCCTGAGGCAATAATTACTGTGCTTGCTTCATACATCTCATTTGTTTTTGATAGGAGGTTAAAATACTCTCCCATATCATAAACCATGGTAATAATCTCCTGTGTTATGGATAACTCCATATCCTCAAGATGTCTCTTAAAACTATTTGCCAGGTCTTCTCCTTTTACCGAAGGAATCCCCAAATAGTTCTTAATCTCATGGGCTTTTTCCACTTTTTCGCTAAGATTACTGCTTCCAAAGAGGATAACATTTTTATTGCGAAGCTTTGCTGTAACTGCCGCTGATAATCCTGCAGGACCAGTACCCACAATCGCTATATCATATCTCATTGCATTCTCCATTTCCGTTTACATTCTAAGTAACAGTTCTCTTTCAATTACTTCTCCATTTTGTATATACATTCTTGGCACTCTCTTGCTCACCGCACAGGTTAGCTCATATGGAATCGTACCAGCAAGCTCTGCCAGCTCGTTTATTGAATTCCTTTTTCCAAAAATCTCAACTTCACTGCCAACGTCAACGCCCGGCATATCAGTGATATCGATCATACACATATCCATACAGATTTTGCCTCTTTGCTTTGCCGCCCCTTCTTTTGTCATAAGGGAGCATTTGTTTGATAAGCTCCTGAAAAATCCATCCGCATATCCATATGGAAGCACACCAATTCTTGTCTTTTTGTCTGTAACAAAAATACCACCATAGCTAATCGCAGTTCCCTTTGGATAAATCTTAATAGTACTTATATTTGTCTTAAGTGACATTACCGGTAACAGTCCTAAATCCCTTGCAAATTCACCATATCCATACAACAAAAGTCCCGGTCTTACCATATCCATGTAGTATTCTTTAGGATAAGCAGCAACAGCACCTGTGTTTGCGCAATGTCTTATGGCGAATTTTCTGCCCCATTTAGCTTCCACTGCATTTATGACACAATTAAACAGTTCGAACTGTTTCTTCGTGTATTCTCTACATTCATATGCACTTTCATCTGACACTGCAAAATGTGTGAATATTCCTTCTGCATCCAGTCCGTCCATTTCACAGGCCTGTAAAATACCTTCTACACCTGTTTGAAAATTGCCTTCTCCACAGAGATATCCAAGTCTGCTCATACCTGTATCCACCTTGATATGAACCTTTAGCTTTTTGCCACACTTAATGGCTTCCCTGCTATACTCAACAGCCTTTGCCTTACAGGTAATTGCCTGAGTTATATCATACTCAATAAGTCTTTCCACCTGTTCTTTAGGTGTGTGCCCAAGAATAAGTATTGGCATCTTTATATCATTTATACGAAGCTCCATCGCCTCATCTATACTGCTTACCGCCAGATAGTCAGCCCCTAATTCTTCTAACTTCTTACTAACCTTAATAGCACCATGTCCATATGCATCAGCCTTTACAACGCCGAGGAATTTTACATCTTTTCCTACCCGTTCTCTAAGCTTTATGTAATTGTTCTCTAATGCATCTAAGTCAATCTCTGCCCAAGTTCTTCTTAATGTTGACTCCATCATAATGCATCTCCTTTCCAGAAGCAATTATAACTAAAAAGAGATACCTTTTCAATCAGTATCTCTTTTACATTTTACTGTTCTTCCCATATCCTTTAACATCAGTCTGTCACTTCTGATAGTCGCACATGCAACAGTTGTTAACATATTACCTGTAATTGTCGCCGAAGCTCCCGATTTAAACGCTGTCTCGCCATCATTTGTGATAAGTGCCCTTCCTGCTCCAAGTCTTATATTGGCTTCAGGATTTATGTATCTGAAAAAGGCCACTGTACGCAGAATATCCTCTTCTGATATTCTCTCAAGATTCTCATACGGAGTACCCTTTATAGGCATAAGCGCATTCAACGGAATAGAGTCAATGCCAATTTCTGCAAGACTTATTGCCATATCAAGTCTGTCCTCCCAGGTCTCGCCCATTCCAATAATTCCTCCTGAGCAGGCACATAATCCCTCTTCCTTTACCGTCTTAAGAGTTTCTATTTTCTGCTCGTATGTATGCGTTGTGCACACATTAGGGAAATTGCGTTTTGATGTCTCTATGTTGTGGTGATAGCTTGTAACACCGGCTGCCTTTAATCGTCTTATCTGCTCTCTGTCAACAAATCCCATAGAAGCACATAATTCGATATCACAATTATCTCTTTTGCTAACTGTATCATAATATTTCATCCTCTTCTAAATCTTTTTGTAGAAATCTTATCATACATTCCCAAATTGTCAACCCTTTATATGCAACGGTTTGCATTTAGTCCCCTATATTTCTAGCGATTCCAACAGATACATAATTATCAAAGATAGCCTTTAGGTCCGACCCCTCTTCTCCTTCCGGTTCAAAAATTCCGTTTACCATATATCTTGTTGTTACTTCATCTATCTTTTTCTGGTCGTACCTGTCTGTGAAAACAGATCCGCTTGAAACAGTAACATCTCTTTTAATACCTTTACATTCAGCCACACTGCAGCCTGGAAAATTTACATTCCAAATTCTATTCTTACCGGGATTCTTATCAATAAGCTCCTCTATTATCTCTTCCAGATACTTATCTGTCACCTCATGACAATCTGACATATGTTCTGAAAAAGCAACTGCACTTATCCCTTGAAACGCTGCTTCAAACGCTGCTCCTGCTGTCGCTGAATACTGTAAATCAGTTGCACAGTTATATCCAAAATTAATTCCTGAAAACACTACATCCGGCCCATTCTCAATCACGTTCAGACATCCAATTCTTACACAGTCTGCCGGAGTACCGCTACATGCATATGCCTCTACACCCTCAACCGGAAATTCCACTTTTTCTAAATCTATGTATGTCCTAAGTGTTATGCTGTGTGACATTGCACTTCTCTGGCTTCTTGGCGCAACAACTGTCACATCACCAAATTTTTTTGCAGCCCTTGCAAGCCTTATTATTCCGTCTGCTCTAATTCCATCATCGTTTGTTATTAGTATTTTTCTCATTTGTTCCTCCTTATAACTCTAAACGCTTACCTTAAATCTAATAAAAAATGGGCAAGAAACATTGCTGTAATAACTCCAAGCATCACAAACACATTGGCACTAAATAATGTATTTCTAAGAAAAATTGTTCCCACAGCTACAACTGCCAAAAATAGGAACATAAATCCTATCGCAATTTTTTCTTTTACCGGATTCTCGTCAAACGAATTACTCATTATGAAATGAACGAGCGTTGTGGCAAAGATTATTATCCCAATCATAGATACTATTGAACCTGCCGAATAGGAAATATTATAACTAACTTTGTTATTTTTAATTATATCAGCAATCATCAGAATAAACTCTCTACTAATCAGGGTATAAGAAAGAAAAAGAATTGCTCCGCATAATAGTAGTGTATCAAATATGTCAATAACCTTTTCAAACATTGTCTTACCCGGAAATGTTTCAATAATACTGTCACAAAATTCTTTGTAATCATTCCCAACAACCTGATTAATTCCTTCACCTCTCTCCTGCGCCGAAAGAACCATCTCTGTCAAATCATTTCTCACTACCTCAATATTGTAATCTGACAAATCAGAACCTCTAAGATAACAAATCATATTTGTAAATATCTCCTGATTCTCTTCTTTAATCAACTCATCCAACCTGTTATTCTCTTTATTAAGTTTTCTTGCTTTCTTATTCATAATCATCCTCCATTTTTTAGCACACTGTTTACTGCTTGTGACAATTCTATCCAATTACTGTAGAATTCCTTTAATTCATTCTCTCCATCTTTTGTTAGTGAAAAATATTTCCTTTTGGGACCCACCGGAGAATCTTTTTTCACTGCCACTATAAGACCATTTTTCTCCAATCGCAAAAGCATTGGATAAATAGTTCCTTCCGAAATCTCAAGAAAACCATATTCTTTAAGACTCTCTGAAATCTCATATCCGTATGTCTCTTTCTCGCTAATTACCTTGAGAATACAACCTTCCAAAGTTCCTTTTAGCATCTGTGACGGTATCATTATTTCCCTCCTTGCTACCTTGTAATGCAAACTAGTTTAGGTATATTGTATTGCAAAGTAGTTGTGTTGTCAAGAAAAAAAGTGAAGAATTTTGATATTCTCCACTTTTATCTCCTACTCCTGCGTAAGCATCCTGACCGGCTCTACTTTTCGTATCTTTGAGGATACTGCTATGGCAACAAAAAATGCTACAAGGGTTATACCTATGACGGTCCCCACAAGATAAATCGGTGATATGCTTACACTGCACTTTTCTATGCCACAGAAGGACAGACATGCACATGACAGCGGACTGGCTGCAAATATGGATGCGATAGCGCCTGTGACTGCTCCCGCAAATATTACGGGAAGATTTGACATAACAGTCTGTACCATAAGATTTTTCGTGGTATATCCTATAGCCTTGTATATTCCGTTGTTCTTCCTGTCACTTAACACCTTTGTCCTGATAAGCAGGAACACAACAA
>JBGVIE010000060.1:0-56105 GCA_045122895.1 Lachnospiraceae bacterium | reverse complement strand
ATAATTCCAATTTACGATGTAATATATATTAACACATCACTTACATTCTGGTTTTATGCACTAGACTAATAGACCTACCGGCTATAAGTCAATGCATTAACCTTGCAAAGCTTATAACACAGTATGTCTATAATACATGTAAATATAACGTCTTGAATGTAAGTTCTGATTCATTCGTCTGCTCTCCTTGTATTTTTTAGTTAATGTACCACCTATAGTTACTCATGTCAACAGTTTATTTACGGTTCAAGATAATATCTATCATATCCTGCTTTCCACTGGTATAAGCTATTCTATCGTCTGCATATTTTCTTTCCAGTTCTTCCTTTAGCTGCTGATACTGTAAAGCCGCATTCTCATTAGAATTAAGATAATCCCTGAAATAAATGTAATTCTTCCACTCAGTTCCGTTCCATTTCACAACATGAATATGGTGTGTCCTAGTGTCATTTTTCATATCACCCATTACATAAAGCAGCTGGTATTCCACATCCGAACCACGATAAACAATTCCTTCTTGCTGCAACTGTTCATTATTCAACAATACTCGATTGAAATCATCTACCCCAACAGCAATATCAATAATTGGCTTTGCCTTAATTGCCGGTATTGCTGTACTTCCAATATGCTGTATATCAATAGCATCTTCTCCTAATATGGCTTTTAATTTCCTGATTGTTTGAACGGCAACCTCTTCCCACTGCTTGTCATGCGATTCAAGATGCACAGTTCCTCTCTTTAATCCTAATGACATATAATACACTCACTTTCAATAAAATCGGCAATGCCATCTTCATCATTTGAACCGATTACAATATCTGCTTTATTTTTCACCTCATCGATCGCATTACCCATTGCAACGCCTGTTCCACATAATTCCAACATTCCTATATCTGCATAATCATCTCCAAATGCAATAATCGAATCTGTAGCAAATCCACATACTTCCGTAATCTTCATAATTGCATTTTCTTTCGTCACATTCTTTTTCGTAAACTTATACCAATATCCATCAGAAAATCGAATGCAATCGCAATCAGACAATCTGTCAGCTAACTCGTCAGCTTTGTCTTGTTCAAAAATCTCAACACACATTTTCAATGAGCATTCTGTAAAATCAGAGAAATCTGTATAAATACTGTCTCCCCAGCTTTGATCTAGTTTCTTAGGGTCTACTTTGTAATTCCAATAATGTGCATCTGTCGTATCTATTGTTATTTCACAGTCGTTACCACAAACAATTCTTGCCATGTCAATCATAGCATTTGTTTCAGTTACCGAAAATTCTGCCTTATAGATATATTCCGTTCCGTATTTTACCAAAGCACCACCACTCGATATTAAGATATCAGGCATCAATTCATTTAAATACACTAATGAATTCTGCTCACTTCTTGATGTTGAAACACCTATCAATATACCCTTTTCTCTACACTGTTTTAGAACAGAAAGGGTTCTTTTTGATATAGTTTTATCACTCTGTAATAGTGTTCCATCTAAATCAAATAAAAGTAATTTACATGTATTCTTCCACATTTATCATTCCTCCAAGTACATGATATTCCATTACTCCGCCCACAAATAGAGCCAAAGTAGAGCCATTTTATAAAGCAAATGCCGAAAACCCGCATAAATACAGGCTTTCGGCATTTAAGTCCGCTATTCAAACTCAATCGTTCCAGGTGGCTTACTAGTTAAATCATAGAACACTCTATTAACACCCTTAACCTCGTTAATTATCCTACTCATAACTGTCTGCAACACCTCAAAAGGTATCTCTGCAGCCTCAGCTGTCATGAAATCAACCGTGCGCACCGCTCTAACCGCAACTGCATAGTCGTAAGTTCTTTCATCTCCCATTACACCAACACTTCTCATATTAGTAAGCGCTGCAAAATACTGATTCGGCATCCATGATGGCTCCTCGCCATGAGCATCTCTATACTCCTTAGCTGCCTTCTCAACTTCACTTCTATATATCCAGTCGGCATCCTGAACAATTCTTACCTTTTCAGCTGTTACTTCGCCAATGATTCTAATTCCAAGACCAGGACCCGGGAATGGTTGGCGGAATACAAGGTATTCCGGTAGACCAAGTTCAAGACCAGCTTTTCTTACTTCATCCTTGAATAAATCCCTAAGAGGCTCGATAATCTCTTTGAAATCTACATATTCAGGAAGTCCCCCTACATTGTGGTGCGATTTGATTACTGCTGACTCACCACCAAGACCTGACTCAACCACGTCAGGATAAATAGTTCCCTGCGCGAGGAAATCGACTTTACCAATCTTCTTAGCTTCCTCTTCGAATACTCTTATGAATTCTTCACCAATAATCTTTCTCTTCTGCTCAGGCTCTGTTACGCCTGCAAGCTTTGTATAATAACGCTCCTGTGCATTTACTCTTACGAAATTGATATCGAATGAACCATCTTTTCCAAATACAGATTCAACCTCATCTCCCTCATTTTTACGAAGAAGGCCATGATCTACAAATACACATGTAAGCTGTTTTCCAATTGCCTTAGCAAGCAAAGCTGCAAGAACTGATGAATCAACACCACCTGAAAGGGCAAGAAGCACCTTGCCATCTCCCACTTTCTCACGAACCTCATTAATCGCATTCTCTACAAAAGAATCCATCTTCCAAGTTCCGGCACAACCACATACCTCACGAACAAAATTGTAAATCATCTTTGTTCCGTTGATTGTGTGGAGAACTTCAGGATGGAACTGAACTGCATACAATTTCTTATCAACATTCTGAACTGCTGCCACTGGACAATCTGCTGTGTGCGCAACGATTTCAAAACCTGGGGCAGCCTCTGATATTCTATCAAAATGACTCATCCAGCACACTGATTTTGAAGGAAGGTCTTTAAACATAACACCATTTGCTGCATATTCTATTTCGGTTTTACCATACTCTCCAACCTCCGGCGTAATTACCTTTCCACCAAGCTTATGCATCATAAGCTGTGCACCATAACATATACCAAGAACCGGAATACCAAGCTCAAATAACTCTTTCTGATATGATGGAGAATCAGCTTCATAACAGCTATTCGGACCACCTGTAAGAATGATGCCCTTTGGATTCATCTCCTTAATCTTCTCAATATCAATCTTATATGAATAAATCTCACAATATACATTACACTCACGCACACGACGCGCAACTAACTGGTTATACTGACCACCAAAGTCAATAACAATAACCTTTTCCTGATTCATATAAACTTCCTCCATAATCTGTGTTGTGTTTTCTTGTATCAATGATTATAAAAAAATCACCTTTCTTTGTCAACCAAGAAGACTATTACAATTCTTCTCTTATCTTTGCCTCATGCTCTGCCTGAATGTCATCAAATACAGATAACATCGGTTTGATGTCTTCCTTATTCTTACCGTACTTCCTTCTGGCATAGTTCTTTGTTATCGCTACAACAGTACCAGAGAGGGCAATTACGGCGATAAGGTTTGGAATCGCCATCAATCCGTTAAGAGTATCTGCAATTTCCCAGGCAAGACTTAAGTTAAGTGTTGCTCCGACTACTATAAAAGATACAAATATCACTTTGTAGACATAGGTTGCCTTTGTTCCAAACAGATATTCCACAGCTTTTGTTCCATAGAATGACCAGCCAAGAACTGTCGAAAATGCAAATAATAAAATTGCGATTGAAAGCACCTTACCGGCTATATCACCGAACCTCTCAGAAAATGCGTATGTAACAAGTGATACGCCATTTATCTGTGATATCGTAATTGACGAAGGAACAGGGTTGCCTGCTGCATCCTTAACAACTTTTCCATTATCATCCAGTAATGCATTAGCTTTTACAGACATTATGTTTGTGTACACATAATCCTCTTCTGTACATTCCTCTTCATTCAATAATTCTACATAATATGTATTACCATAAACTGACACTTCCACAGAGTCACAATTATCAGGCTTCTCACTGAGAAGCTTACATTCTCCATTTGCATTTTTCTTTAGTGCAAACAGATTGTAATGCTTATCAATAAGCGGTATATCTTCATCCTCATCCACATGTTCAGCAATACTGAAAGTTGTATCCTTTGTTGTTACATTTGCAAAAGCTTCCTCCTGTGTTGCTACATTTGTGCTGCTTGATAATAAAACAAATGCAGTCAGAGTACACACTATAATCGTGTCGAAGAATACTTCAAAAATACCCCACATACCCTGGATTACAGGCTCCTTAACATCTGATGCCGAATGAACCATTACAGAAGAACCAAGTCCTGCCTCGTTTGAGAACACACCTCTCTTAAATCCCATTGTGATAGCTCTCTTAATTACATATCCACCTACTCCGCCACCTACTGCAGCAAAGTTAAACGCATCTGAAAAAATACTTCCGAATACATATGGAATCATTCTCCAGTTACCAATAAATACAATTAAAGTGGCAATGATATAGGCAAATGCCATAAACGGAACGAGCTTTTCAGTTACCTGCCCGATTCTCTTAATTCCACCTACTACAACCAACGCTGCCACGATAGCAAGCACTACACCTGTTATCAAGGTAGATATACCAAAATTGCTGTGCATTGCATCTGCAATAGAATTTATCTGTGTCATATTACCTATACCAAACGAAGCTAATATACAGAAAACTGCGAATAAACATGCAAGTACCTTAGCAAATGTCTTCATATTCTTTTTTGCACCAAGTCCATCGTTGATGTAATACATAGCACCACCCGACCACTCGTTATTGCTGTTCTTTCTTCTGTAAAAAATACCAAGTACATTTTCAGAGAAATTTGTCATCATTCCAAAAAATGCAGATACCCACATCCAGAAAATTGCTCCGGGTCCTCCAACTGTAATAGCTGTTGCTACACCTGCAATATTACCTGTTCCAATTGTAGCCGCAAGCGCTGTTGATAACGCCTGAAACTGTGATATTGCTTTTTTATCTTTAGTCTTAGTAACTGCTCTGTTTTTAAAAATCGCCAGGAATGTCTCATTACTTACATCCTTAGCTCTTCTAATCTGAAAAAACTTCGTTCTAAAAGTCATCAGAATACCAGTTGATAAAATAAGAACAAGCATAGGCACACCCCACACCCATTCATTAATCATACCATTTACGTCTGATATCACGCCCGATATATTACTCCACATAATTCCTCCATTCCGGCACGTTTTGTATACGATTCAAAAATTATTAAGCCGACGGCTCCATCTTTGGTGTCGTCGGCTCTCGCCTCACCTATTATACATAATATTTTGGCTATTTTGCAAGCAATTTCTTAATATAATGACCTGTAAATGAGTCAGGGTTATTAGCAACTTCTTCCGGTGTTCCGGTAGCCACAACAGTTCCTCCTCCTTCTCCCCCTTCAGGTCCCATATCAACAATATAATCTGCCACTTTTATCACATCCAGATTATGCTCTATAACTACTACTGTATTGCCCGATTCTGATAACTGTCTCAGTATCTCAACCAGCTTATTCACATCAGCAAAATGAAGTCCGGTTGTAGGTTCATCAAGAACATAAATTGTATTGCCTGTGCTTCTTTTACTAAGCTCTGTTGCTAACTTTATTCTCTGCGCCTCTCCACCTGATAACGTGGTAGATGGCTGCCCAAGCTTTATATAAGAAAGACCTACTTCATCAAGAGTCTTAATCTTTCTATATATAGATGGTACGTTTTTGAAAAACGTAGTAGCTTCTTCTACCGTCATATCAAGTATGTCATATATATTTTTCCCTTTGTATCTTACATCAAGAGTCTCTCTGTTGTATCTCTTTCCATTACATACTTCACATGGTACATACACGTCTGGCAAAAAGTGCATCTCAATTTTAATAATTCCATCGCCTGAGCATGCCTCGCATCTGCCACCTTTTACATTGAAGCTGAATCTTCCCTTAGTATATCCCTTTGCCTTGGCATCAGGTGTCGAAGCAAACAAATCTCGTATCTGATCAAACACACCTGTGTATGTCGCAGGATTCGATCTTGGTGTCCTTCCAATCGGCGACTGGTCAATATCGATAATCTTGTCAAGAGCTTCAGTACCCTCAATTCCGTCATGTTCTCCCGGTATCGTTCTGGCTCTATTAAGCTTCTTTGCAAGAGCCTTATGAAGTATCTCATTAATAAGCGAACTCTTTCCTGAACCAGACACACCCGTTACACAGGTCATTACTCCAAGAGGAATATCAACATCTATATTCTTAAGATTATTCTGTCTGGCACCTTTTATGGTAAGCCATCCCTTTGGTTCTCTCCTGACTTCAGGCACCGGGATTTTTATTCTTCCACTAAGATACGCACCAGTAATAGACTTCTTGTTCTTCATAATCTGAGCTGCTGTACCGGTTGCAATAACCTCTCCTCCATGAGCGCCTGCTCCCGGTCCTATATCCACAATATAATCTGCTGCAAGCATTGTATCCTCATCATGCTCCACCACAATCAGGGAATTTCCTAAATCTCTAAGCTTTAATAGCGCCCCCAGCAGCTTATCATTGTCTCTCTGGTGAAGTCCAATACTCGGTTCATCTAATATATATGCAACACCTACAAGTCCTGAACCAATTTGTGTTGCAAGACGGATTCTCTGCGCCTCTCCTCCTGACAAAGTAGCAGTTGCTCTTGATAGTGACAAATACTCAAGCCCAACCTCTTTTAAAAATCCTATCCTTGCCTTTATCTCTTTTAATATCTCATCCCCTATCATATGCTGCCTGTCTGTCAAATCAATATTATCTAAAAAATCTACCAGATTCTTTACAGACATATTAGTTATTTCAAAAATATTCTTATCTGCAACTGTAACAGCAAGCGACTCCTTCTTAAGTCTCTGACCCTTACACTCCTCGCATGGAGTAATCCTCATAAACTCTTCGTATTCCTGCTTCATTGCCTCTGAACCGGTCTCTCTGTATCTCTTCTGAACATTCTTTATAAGACCTTCAAAATTGACATCATAGACTCCCTCGCCCCTCTGTCCTTTGAAGTACACCTTAATTGTCTTTCCACCTGTTCCTTTAATTATAATGTTCTTTATTTTCTCAGGATACTCTTCAAATGGTGTGTCCAGGGAAAAACCGTACTCTTCTGACATAGCTGTTAAAAGGGCATTGGTAAAGCTTCCCTTTGTGTTAGCTGACTGCCAGCCCATCACAGCAATAGCCCCCTGATTGATGCTAAGGCTTGTATCAGGAATCATCAGATTAATATCAAATTCCATCTTGTACCCAAGACCATAACAGCACGGACACGCACCAAACGGATTGTTGAACGAAAAACTTCTAGGTTCAACCTCATCAACACTTACTCCACAATCCGGGCATGAAAAACTCTGGCTGAAATTGACAGGCTCACCATCTATTACATCTACAATCAACAGTCCTTCCGATAAATGAAGTACATTCTCCACAGAATCTGTAAGCCTCTTCCTGATATCGTCCTTGATGATGAGACGGTCGACTACTATCTCTATGTTATGCTTTATATTCTTATCAAGCTTAATCTCTTCAGACAACTCATACATATTGCCGTCTACCCGTACTCTCACATACCCTGCTTTCTTTGCGCGCTCTAATACCTTTGTATGTTCACCCTTTTTGCCTCTCACAACAGGTGCAAGAAGCATAATCTTACTTCTTTCAGGCAACTCCATAATCTGGTCTACCATCTGGTCAACGGTCTGCTTCTGTATTGCTTTTCCACACTTTGGACAATGAGGTATTCCCACCCTCGCGTACAAAAGTCTGAAATAATCATATATCTCTGTGACTGTCCCAACTGTAGACCTGGGATTACGGTTAGTTGATTTCTGATCAATTGATATAGCAGGAGATAGCCCTTCTATCTGTTCCACATTAGGCTTCTCCATCTGTCCAAGGAACTGTCTTGCGTACGAAGATAATGACTCCATATACCTTCTCTGGCCTTCTGCATAAATAGTGTCAAATGCAAGAGATGACTTTCCTGAGCCACTAAGTCCTGTAATTACCACCAGTTCATTTCTTGGTATATCTACGTCTATATTTTTTAAATTGTGCTCTGATGCACCTCTGATTTTAATATATTGTTTTTTAGCTGCCATAATTTGTCTGATACTCCTTCTTTAGAATCATCATCTTATCTCTTAACTCTGCTGCCGCCTCAAAATCCAAATCAGCCGCTGCCTTCTTCATCTGTTTTGTCACCTGGGCAATAATCTTCTCCAATTCCTTCTTACTCATAGATTCCGGATCCTTCTCAATATCATTGATTGTCTTCTCAACAGATTTTGTGATACTAATAAGTTCACGCACACTCTTCTTAATTGTGGTAGGTGTGATTCCGTTTTTCTCATTGTACTCCATCTGAAGCATTCTTCTCCTATTCGTCTCAGTTATCGCCTTTTCCATTGAGTCCGTAATCTTATCAGCATACATAATTACATGACCTTCGCTGTTTCGCGCTGCTCTTCCTATAGTCTGGGTTAAAGACGTATCTGAACGAAGAAATCCTTCCTTGTCCGCATCAAGAATAGCTACCAGTGAAATCTCCGGTATATCAAGACCTTCTCGCAAAAGATTAATTCCCACAAGCACATCAAACACATCAAGACGCATATCCCTGATTATCTCAGATCTCTCAAGGGTATCAATGTCTGAATGAAGGTATCTGACTCTGATGCCAACCTCCTTCATATATGCAGTCAAATCTTCTGCCATCTTCTTAGTAAGTGTAGTTACAAGCACTTTATTCTTCTTCTCTATCTCCTTGTTAATCTCCGAGATCAAATCATCAATCTGACCTTCAACCGGCTTGACTATAACTTCCGGATCCAGAAGTCCTGTCGGCCTGATTATCTGTTCCGCCCTGAGCATCTCATGCTCACCTTCATACACATTAGGTGTTGCTGATACGAATAACACCTGGTCAAGTCTCTCCTCAAATTCCTCAAAATTGAGTGGTCTGTTATCAAGTGCAGACGGCAGTCTGAATCCATAGTCAATAAGTGTACTCTTTCTTGACCTGTCACCGGCATACATTCCTCTCACCTGCGGAACAGTGATATGTGATTCATCAACAATGAGTAGAAATTCATCATTAAAATAATCTAACAGTGTGTGTGGTGTAGCCCCCGGCTCCATCCCCGCCAAATGTCTCGAGTAATTCTCTATGCCTGAACAAAATCCTGTTTCTCTCAACATCTCCACATCAAAATTAGTTCTCTCGGATATTCTCTGAGCTTCAAGAAGCTTATCCTCGCTCTTAAATTCAGCAACCCTCTCCACTAACTCTTTCTCTATATTCTTACATGCCTCTTCGATTTTTTCCTTCGGAAATACGTAATGTGACGCCGGGAAAATACTTATGTGTTCCAGTCTGCACTTTATCTCCCCTGTCAATGGATCCATCTGCGTTATTCTGTCTATTTCATCACCAAAAAATTCAACTCTTATAGCGTCTTCGCTTGAAGCTACCGGAAAAATCTCAACCACATCGCCACGCACCCTGAAAGTGCCGCGTTTAAAGTCCATATCATTCCTTGTGTACTGGATATCTATCAGCTTCTTTATTACCTCATCGCGGTCTTTTAACATACCGGGTCTTATGCTGAGCACCATATTCTGATAATCAATCGGGCTTCCAAGACCATATATACATGATACACTGGAAATAACTATTACATCCTTGCGCTCTGCAAGTGCTGCTGTCGCCGAATGTCTAAGCTTATCTATCTCATCGTTAATGGAAGAATCCTTCTCTATATATGTGTCTGTCGATGGCACATACGCCTCCGGCTGATAGTAATCATAATAGGACACAAAGTATTCTACTGCATTCTCAGGAAAAAACTCCTTAAACTCCCCGTAAAGCTGTGCGGCCAACGTCTTATTATGTGCTAATACAAGCGTCGGTTTATTAATTCTGCTAATTACATTGGCCATTGTAAATGTCTTCCCTGAACCTGTTACACCAAGTAATGTCTGAAACTGATTCCCCTCTTTAAAGCCCTTAACAAGCGCCTCTATTGCCTGAGGCTGATCACCTGTGGGCTTGTACGGGGAATGTAATTTAAACTCGTCCATAATATATGCATTCCTCCATATTTTTCACTATAAATACGATAACACATTTATAAATATATTTCCACCTTTTTCGAACATTTATTCGAAAAAAGAGAAGTCCGAAGACTTCTCCAGTTTACTTTAATAATTCAATTGCTTTTTGAAGCTGCGTATCTTCCTGCCCCTCTTCAAGAAGAATAGGGCTTATCAGTTTATCTGGTAACTCAACCACTTCATCAGGTGTGATACCCACTTCGTGAATATTTATGCCTGCCGGTGTATAATACTTAGAATATGTCAGCTTTAATGCTGAACCATCGCTTATTCTTACAAGCGTCTGTGCAATTCCCTTTCCAAATGTCTGTGTTCCCACTATTTTTCCCACTTTGTAATCTTTTATAACACCTGAAAAAAGCTCTGATGCACTCGCACTGTTTCCATTTACAATAACAGATACCGGCATACCAAGAAGCTCGCCATCCTTTGTGGCATATTCGCTTTCTTTCTGACCTTTCTTGCCTTCTGTATAGATAATCAAATCATCCTTGTGAATAAAATAATTCGCTATATCACACACAACATCCATTCTTCCGCCTGGATTATCTCTAAGGTCAATTATTACCTTTTCCATTCCCTGCTCTTTAAGATTATCAACGGCATCCTTAAACTGACTCTTTGTAACCCCGTCAAAAGAAGCTATCTTTATATATCCTATTCCATCCTCTTTCATCTCGTATGAAACTGTATCTACATCCACTTCTTTTCTGGTCATTTTGTAATCATATTTCTTGCCGTCACGAAGAACTGTAAGCTCTATATCAGTTCCTTCTTCGCCACGAACCCATCCTACAACAATGTCAAATTCGTTACCTGCAACATTTTTGTCGTCAATCTTTACAATCTTATCGCCAGGAAGAATTCCGGCTTTTTTTGCAGGGCTGTCTTCAAAAACCGCATTGACTACGATCGAATCATCTTCTTTATGTGATACTGACACACCTATTCCGCAATAAGAACCGGATGTATCCTCCATCAGAGATTTATACTCTTCTTCGGTATAGTATGCACTGTACGGGTCACCGAGAGAAGCAAGCATTGCTTTGCATACTGCTTCTTCCATATCCTTAATATCTATATCGTTAAGATATACCTCGTCAATTCCTTCATATATCTTTTCCATCTTAGCTTCCAAATCCTGCAGTTTACTAACTTCAGACGAAACATTTATCGGTGTCACTGTACTCACAGGGTCTGTAAAAAGTCTAAATCCTACAAATGTACCAATAACAATCAAAGCGCCTATACACATACCTGTTATAAGCCCTTTAAAATATTGGCTGTTGTTATTATCTTCCATCTCCATTTTTTCCTTTCCTCTTATTATTAACCACCAAAGTAGTTATGAGGATTCTGGTCAACACCATTTACTCTTACTGTAAAATGCAAATGATTTCCTGTTGAACGTCCGGTGGTTCCCACAAGCGCAATAGTCTCTCCTGCTTTTACCTTCTGTCCTTCTGTTACTAAGAGCTTTGACGCATGCATATAAACTGTTGTAATTCCACCACCGTGGTCAATTCCTACCCAGTTTCCTGCTGATGCACTTAAGTATGCCCAGACAACTTCTCCATCATATGCAGCAATAATTGGTGTTCCTTCAGGTGCAGGAATATCAATCCCATTATGATAAGCAGTCTGACCTGTAAACGGGTCACTCCTGTTTCCAAATTCAGAACTTATATATGTATATCCCGGCACCGGCCATTTGAACATACCACCATCGTAAGTCGGAAGATCCGCCTGCTGCTGTCTCTTCAATGCCTCCTGACGTCTTCTCTCTTCCTCTTCCTTACGTTTTCTCTCAAGTTCTTCAAGCTCTGCAATTATCTGCTTCTGCGCTTTAATGTCCTGCTGAAGCTGTAATGCCTCCTGCTCTTTCTTACTGATATTCTCTTTGTACTTGGTAATAACCTGCTTCTTGGCTTCTACCATAAGCTGCATATCGCTTTTTTGCTTCTTTGCATCCTCCAGAAGAGAATCCAGAGCTGCTTCTTCAGATTCCAGTTTGTCAAGCTGTTTATTCAGCTTAGCTTTATCATCTCTTAATTTTATGAGCATCTTTCTGTCATATTCAGTAATTTCATTGACATATTCTGCTTTTGCAAGCATATCAGAAATACTGTCTGCTCCGCCGAGGAATCCGTCATACATATTGCTGCTATTCTCATACATATACTGGATTCTAAGCTTCATATCCTCATACTGCTTCTTTATCTCTTTCTTTGATTTCTTTATTGAAGCTTTTTTCTTCTTAATCTGTTCCTGTTTCTTTTCTATTTTTTGTTCATACGAATATATTGTATCTGCAATTTGTGTCAATTGTTTGTCCATCTCAACAATATATTTTTCCTGATCCTTCTTATACTGCTCGAGGGATGCTATTTTATCTTCAACAGACTGCAAATCTTCCTCCATCTGCTCCTGTTTGTCTTTTTCATCCTGTATGCTTGTGGCCCCTGAATAGCTGACATTAGCCATTACCATCGCTGTCACAATAGCTGCGGCTGCAAATTTATATGTTTTCTTTTTCAAGTAATCATCTCCTTCTAAGGTCATAATTCTTACACCCTAAGATGCTTTCTGATTGTTATCTTACTTCCCACGAAACCGATTCCGGCACCTATAACAAGAGCCATAGGAATCATAATCTTAAACACATCATGTGCCGGTAAAAATACACTTGCACTGGTTATTGACTGGAACTGCTGTACCAGATACAAAATTACATTCTTGTAGATAAAGAATAACACAGTAAGCGGAATTAGTGCACCTACTATACCAATAATTATACCCTCTACTATAAATGGGGCTCTTACAAAGAAATCTGTTGCACCAATTAATTTCATTATGCGAATTTCTTCTTTTCTAACTGCAATACCTATCATAACTGTATTACTTATAAGGAAAACACCTACAGCAAGTAACACGACAATTATTGCAACTGAAATATATGATACAATTTTTCCAAAATCAGTAACTGTGTTAGCTACTTTTTCAGAGCCTTCTACCTTTCTTACTCCATCAATTTTTGATATATATTCCTTTAGTTCAGGCTGCATTGACACATCATTCAGATACACTTTATATGATGCTGAATTCACAAGAGGATTGTCATCGGCAAAACCCTCTGCAAGTTCCGGTGCCTCCTTAAAATAGTCCTCCTTAAAACTCTCCCATGCTTCCTCCGGAGATATATATACAAGCTTATCTACCTCAACACGTTTCTTTATTGTATTTCCAATCTTTTCAATTGTGGCATCGTCAGAACCATAATCAAAAAACACCTCAATATATACATTCTTGGACGTCTCATCCACCGCATGCTTGAAGTTCGCAAGAATTGCATAAAACATACCAAGCAAAAAAATACAGGCAGCAATAGTTCCAACAGAAGCTAACGAAAACAATTTGTTTCTTTTGATATTTTTAACACCTTGCTTTATGCTGTATCCAATCGTACTAAGTTTCATTATAGTCACCCTTTTTCTCATCGCTGATTATAACACCTTTATTCATAGTGATAACACGCTTATTCATGGCTTCAACTATTTCTCTATTATGTGTTACAACCACAACTGTAGTTCCTCTCTTATTAATTTCATCTAGCAGTTTCATAATCTCCCAGGAATTCTTTGGGTCAAGATTACCTGTAGGTTCATCCGCCAGCAAAATCGATGGGTTATTAACAAGTGCCCTGGCAAGTGCAACTCTCTGTTGTTCACCACCTGATAATTCCTTTGGATACGAGCGGTACTTGTCTGATAAACCTACCAGACTGAGCATCGCAGGAACTCTTCTCTTAATAATACGATGTGATGTCTCAACAACTCTTTGAGCAAAAGCAATATTTTCATAGATATTTCTATCCTTTAAAAGTCTGAAATCCTGAAATACAACACCTATCTCTCTTCTAAAATACGGTATTTTCTTTCTCTTCATTCGATTTAAGCATTTGTCATTAACAAAAATCTTACCTTCTGTCGGTTCAAGCTCTTTTAGTAAAAGCTTTATTAGTGTAGATTTTCCCGAACCACTGTTGCCCACTATAAATACAAACTCACCTTTTTCTATACGTAAATTAATATTCTTAATAGCAGGCGCACCGGTAGAATATGACTTACTTACATCTTCCAATACAATCATAATAACTAGCCTCTCTTTTAGAATTCATCTAACGAATCCATGTATTTCATATATTTTACTACCATAAGAGCAATCTTAAATGTTATTGCATCCTCAAACACCCTAAGGTCGAGTCCCGTAGCCTTCTGTAACTTGTCGAGACGATACACAAGAGTATTTCTGTGAATATATAACTGTCTTGAAGTCTCAGACACATTAAGACTGTTCTCAAAGAACTTATTAATTGTTGTAAGTGTTTCCTCATCGAAGTCATCTGGATTCTTTCCATCAAAAATCTCCTTGATAAACATCTTACAAAGAGGTATCGGTAACTGATATATAAGTCTTCCTATTCCTAATCTGCTGTAAGCTACTACATTCTTTCCGCTGTAGAAAATCTTTCCTACATCAAGTGCCATTGTAGCTTCCTTATATGACCTTGATACTTCCTTAAGATCGTTCACAATTGTACCAAAGCTTATGTTAACCTTAAGCATAGCTTCAGCATTAATTGTATCTAAAAGTGTAATGGCAATCTTCTCAAGATCATCATATGACTCATTGTCACTTACTTCCTTCACAATAATAATGTTCTTCTCATCAACTGCTGTGATGAAATCCTTTGTCTTGCCGGCATACAGACCTCTAACAGTCTCAAGAACTGTATTGTCTTTATCATGCTCAGCCTCAATCAAGTATACAACTCTCTTAGCCCTGGCTTCAATATGTAGCTTTTTGGCTCTGTTGTAAATATCTACCAACAATAGATTGTCTAAAAGTAAATTCTTGATAAAATTATCTTTATCAAATCTCTCCTTGTATGCTACTAATAAATTTTGAAGCTGGAATGTTGCCATCTTGCCAACCACATATGCATCATCACCGTTTCCTTTTGCAATTAATACATATTCTAATCTATTATCATCAAACACTTTATAATACTGATTATCACGTACAACCTGACTATCTGCAGGTGATTCAGCGAATGCCAACACTGTTTCTTCGTAATTCTCTGTTACGTCAAATGTAGAAGTAATCACTTTTCCTTCTGTGTCAACTACGCAAAAGTCTACCTTTGAAATGTTCTTTATTCCCTCAATTGTGCTAGAAAGAATCTGATTTGATATCATTACCTTCACTCCTCGTATAATAAGTTTATAGACCTCATTCAAAGAGGCTATAGACTTATTTTTTATGATGCAGGTATTGGATGAATTGTTGGACATCCTTTTACACCCACATAGTTAATAAGTTACTTTATAGTCATGGTCCCAGATGTTACAATAAGTTCTATAAGAACTGTAGCTATGGTTACTGCTTCGTCACTCCAGCAAAGCTTTTGCTATTGCCAAGAAAGCATGCAGCCCTAATGCTACGCTAAGACTTATTACACAAATGCTGCATTCCGGTATCTAGCCACCAGCAGGGTATTTCTTACCGGATAATGCTAATAACGCGAGGTTTAGGGCGGCGTAGTGATCTGGGATAAGCCATGATTACATTTTCTTTTATTCTTGCTATGAAAGGTGGTGACTATCCGTGAAAGAACATATCGATTACCTCTCAACGCTTTTTGTTGGGATTGACATTGCATCCCGTATTCATGTCATATCTGCACTTGATTTCAACCAGGATTTCTTTATCAAAATGAAACCTTTCGAAAACACTAAAGAAGGTGCAGGTATTGTTGAAAAAATGATTGCTGATGTCCTTGCTGATAATCATCAGTTCAAGTACGTTGTCATTGGCATGGAATCTACCGGCTTCTATGGAGTACATTTGGCTAACTATTTATCAACTAGTGAACTACTTGCTCCATTCTCTGTCCGTGTTTACTGTCTTAATCCTAAAGAAGTTAAGAACTACAAGAAGTCCTTTAACGATATAGGGAAAAATGATGGTATTGATTCCTTTGTGATAGCTGATTTTGCTCGTGTTGGGCGTATTGCTATCAAACCATGGCGTGGTTCTCAATACCTTGCCTTACAACGTCTTACAAGACATCGCATGCACATCACTGAATGCATTACCAGAGAGAAAACTTACATGTTAAATAACATCTATCTCAAGTTCAGTGAGTATGCTTTACTTAGAAATGGGGAACACCCATTTTCAAACAAATATGGTGCCACAGCAGAGGCTATCCTTACTGAATTCACAACGAATGAAGACATCGTTAACTCATCCATTGAGGAACTGATTGAATTCATTAATTCTAAAAGTAAGGGGCGTATTGCTGATCCAGAAGAAACAGCAAAAATAGTACAGGCTGCAGCTCGTAATTCATACAGACTTGATAAATGTCTTTATGAACCACTTACGATTTCAATAGCCTCCTCTTTTAACTGCATTAGCTCCTTTGAAAAGGAATTAAAAGCTATTGATAAAGCAATCCTTAAAACAGTTCAGGGATTAAATCCTGAAGAATATACAGTGCTTAATTCCATACCTGGAATAGGTAAGGTTTATTCGGCTGGCATTCTCGCAGAGATCGGTTCAATCAAAGCATTTCAGAATGCCAATCAGCTCGCCAAATACTGCGGTATCGTTTGGAATGATAACGACTCTGGCGACTTTGAATCCGAAGATTCACGAATGAGCAAAGCCGGAAACCGTTACTTACGCTATTACATAATAGAGGCTACCGGCAGTGTGATTAATCACTGTCCCGAGTATAAAGCCTTCTATCAAAAGAAATATGCTGAAACAAGAAATCATCAGCATAAACGAGCACTCGCGTTGACTTCCCGTAAATTTATACGTCTGCTCTTTGGTCTGCTGGACAAAGGCCAACTCTACTCTCCGGAAAAGAGTAGGTAATCCATATCGAATTCTTAACTTACGTCTTTTTTGAGAAATAAGCCGTAGGTCTATTAAAGTTACCCTTTTTTCTGAAAATCATTTCAAAATACTTCTTGACTATTTACCAAATTGCTTTTGCTTAAAAATATATTTACTCCATATTATCTTAATATATTTTGACTAAAAAAAAAAGAGAAAATGCGTATTTTTTACGCATTTTCTCAATATTCACTCTGTTAAAAACTAGTTTGTGATAACAAGCTGTGTATCTTTATCAAATACATGAATCTTAGATGTATCCATAGCCATCTTAATTGTATCACCTGGTCTTGCATTTGTACGAGGATTAACTCTTGCAGTACAGCTGAACTGGTCAACGTCGAAGTATAAGAATACTTCTGCACCAAGCATTTCGTATAATCTGATTGTAACTTCTACGATACTGTCGCGCATTGTCTCAAGTGTAATCTGTTCATCATGGAAATCTTCTGGACGAATACCCATAACTACTGTCTTGTTGATGTATCCACCATCTACTAAAGCCTTAGCTTTTGCTTCTGGAAGCTTAATTGAGTTAGCACCAAATACAAGGAGAACGTCTGTACCAGACTGTGTAACCTGTGCATCGATGAAGTTCATCTGTGGTGAGCCCATAAATCCTGCAACGAATAAGTTCTGTGGATTATCATATAATGACTTAGGTGTATCTACCTGCTGTACAATACCATCCTTCATAACTACGATTCTTGTACCAAGTGTCATAGCCTCTGTCTGGTCATGTGTAACGTAGATGATTGTTGTCTCAAGTCTCTGATGTAACTTAGAAATCTCAATTCTCATCTGTACTCTTAACTTAGCATCAAGGTTTGATAAAGGCTCGTCCATAAGGAATACCTTAGGATTACGAACGATAGCACGACCCATCGCAACTCTCTGTCTCTGACCACCAGATAAAGCCTTTGGCTTTCTGTCAAGTAAGTGTTCAATATCAAGAATCTTAGCAGCTTCGTGAACTAACTTATCAATCTGATCCTTTGGAGTCTTTCTTAACTTAAGACCGAATGCCATATTTTCAAATACTGTCATATGTGGATATAAAGCGTAGTTCTGGAATACCATTGCGATATCTCTATCCTTTGGTTCTACGTCATTCACAAGTCTGTCGCCAATGTATAATTCACCAGCTGTGATATCTTCAAGACCAGCGATCATACGAAGTGTAGTAGACTTACCACATCCAGATGGTCCTACGAAGATGATAAATTCCTTATCCTGAATCTCAAGATTAAAATCCTTAACAGCTACGAAACCGTTAGGATATACTTTACTAATGTTCTTTAATGATAAACTTGCCATTAAAATGTTCCTCCTGATAAATGTTTTTTAAATTATCTTTTGATATTGTATAACAATAGTGCAAAAAAAGCCATAGTACATTTGAACGAAATAAAGGTGTATAATTTGTATATATTGCCTAATACAAATCTCTTTTTGTGCTAATTGCACTATTTATCGTTCTTTTACAGGGGGATAACCCCCTATGTATTATCACTATTTAATAGCAATCGCCTCAATTTCAATCAAAACATCCTTAGGAAGTCTTGCAACTTCTACACATGATCTTGCAGGGCAATTTTCAACAAAATACTTTGAATATACTGCATTCACTTTTGCAAAATCATCCATTTCCTTGATAAATACTGTAGTTTTAATCACTTTATCCGCGCCGGTTCCGGCTGCTTCTAATAAATTGCAAAGATTTCCAATTGCCTGATCAGCCTGTGCGTCGATTCCTTCAGGTATCTCACCTGTAGCAGGATTAACCGGGATAACACCCGATGTATAAACCATTCCATTCACTTCAATAGCCTGTGAGTATGGTCCAATTGCTGCCGGTGCCTTGTCTGTGCTAATAATTTTCTTCATAATAAAAAACCTCTTTTCTGATAATTAATCTATGTCATCAAGCCGAGCCTGGTGATATCTTTTCTATTTTGCCTTTATGGAAGTCTGTGTTATCTCAATTCTACCTTCCTTCAAAAGTCTTCCAACGCCTCTCTTAAAGGCATTTTTACTCATCTTAAAGTCTCTGCTTATAACCTCAGGTGACGCTTTATCATTATAAGGCAGAACTCCATCATATTCCATTATCACCTTATATATAATTTCCGCATCATCTTCCATCTGAAGATATGCCTTTTTCTTAGGACTTAAATTGAGCTTGCCGTCTTCTCTTACGCCTGTAACGCGAGCCTCAACGCTCTGTCCTACCACGTATCTTTCATGAATCTCTTTATGTGGTATCAGACCAAAATATTTGTTATCAACCGCAACAAAAGCCCCCAGTCTCTCGTTTATCTCATAAATTGTTCCTGTTACAGTATCATCCTTCCTGTAAATACCTGCAGCCTCAAGGTAATCATCTATTCTCATTGTAGCTGCAAGTCTTTCACTCTTATCGATATAAAGTGCCACCAGATACTTCTTTCCTGCAACCACACTCTCTGTCTGTTCTTTAAACGGCAGCATCAAATCCTTCTCAAGTCCCCAGTCAAGAAATGCTCCAATTCCAGTTACCTGCTTCACCTCAAGAACAGCAAGCTTTCCAAGTGAAATCATCGGTTTATTCGTTGTAGCAATTATTCTGTCTGAAGAATCTCTGTAAACAAAAACTTCAACCAAATCACCTTTCTTAACTCCATTTGGCACCTGTTTTCTCGGAAGAAGAACATTCTCTTCATCCCTTCCCAAATAGACACCAAAATCTGTTTCCTTCACTACCGCCAATTTCTGGTATTCACCTAATCTAATCATCAACTATCTCCTTTTTTTTGTAAACTCAACAACTGCAAAAATATCATCTTTTGCACTTTTTATTTCTATAATATAACCTTCCTTATATTCCTTCACAACCGGTTTAAGCTCGTCGCCTCTCATTGCAGATTTCTTATATTCAACTCTTATCCTGCTAATGTAGATATCCTTGGGAATGCAATTCTCCGCCACCATTACATAACTCGCATTATTCATATGATGATTTGTGTCAATCATATCTCCCGTAACAAAAACTGAACTTTTTTCTTCTATATTAATATACTCTCTATTTAAAGATATTTTTCTGCCTAAATATTCCATATCCTCTTTCGGCTCACATGGATAATCCTTCGTATCACTTTCTTCTATTCTTATGGGACTCATCGTATTCAGGTCACAAAGCACCCAGCTTGAATCAGCGCTGACTACCCGTTTGCCTTTTGAATTATTGATTATAAAATTACGATTTGCCAGTGTTCCTCTGTATCCATACATCCAGGTTCCGATTTCTATTTCATTTCCCAGCCGTGTTTCTTCTATATCTATAATATCTATCTGCCAGGCATTAAGCAGCCAGACTTTTCCACTTCGCTTTAAAAAATCTATACCTTTTCCCAGTTCTTCAGACTGAAAGGTACTGCAGTCCTGCAAATAATTAACTATTGAATGTAACTTAAGTCTATTAAGATCTCCTGTCTCGCTATATCTTATTCTGCTTCTAAATGTATACATATACTAATCTCACATTCCATTCTTTATTTATCACTAAGTTAAAGTATATATTCAGTAATAAAAAAAGTAAAGAAAAAAAAAACCACTACACAAAATGTAGTGGTTTGATAACTGGCCCACAAGGATTCGAACCTTGAAATGCTGGAGTCAGAGTCCAGTGCCTTACCATTTGGCGATGGGCCATTGTCAAGCGACTTCGTTAGTATACACTATAACAAAAATAATTGCAAGTACTTTTTTAAAAAATTTTTCTTTACTTTTTTATATGGATGTGGCATAATCTATCGTGACGTTGTTTAAGCACAATAATATTGAGTATTTTGGGGAGGTTGCTATGATAATTGATTTTCATTCTCACATACTTCCGGGTATTGATGATGGAAGCAGGAATATCGACACATCATTAGCCATTCTTGACACCTGCAGTTCAAATGGTGTTGATCTTATGGTTGCTACCCCACATTTTTATGCTGATTCAGATCGTATAGATACTTTTCTTAATAATAGGAAGGAAGCATATGATCTCGTAATGTCAAAGAGAACTGAAGATATGCCACAGATAAAGCTTGGTGCAGAGGTTGCTTTTTTTTCAGGGATTAGTAAAGCTGACAAAATTGAAGCCCTCACAATAGAAGGAACTAATTATCTTCTACTGGAGATGCCGTTTATCACCTGGACACCTCTTATGATTAAAGAGGTTAAATCTCTTATTTATGACAGACATTTCAATATTATACTTGCTCATCTGGAGCGTTTTATGAAGCTTAAGAACAACAAGGCAAATGTTGAAGCCATTATGGAACTTCCTGTAACAGTTCAGATTAATGCTGAGAGTCTGTCAGACTGGAAGCAGCGAGGAGCTCTTGTCAAAATGTTTAAGAATGACAAAGCGCATCTTCTTGGCAGTGACTGTCACGGAATGCATCACCGAGTTCCTAATCTCTGGGAGGGACGTGCAGTTCTTGAGAAAAAGCTTGGCGCAGACTTTATTGCAAAGCTTGATAAGAACGGCGAGGACATTTTTAATATTTAGCAGATTATGGCACAATACATATTTAACAATTTTATATGGAGGAATAACATGTCAAAGAAAGTATCTATTATAATTAGTGTAATTCTTTTTGTTGCTCTCGTTGCATTGATAGTTTGCGAAAAGCAGTGGCCGGGTGCCGGCGTGGATTTACTTCGCAAATTATAGAAAGGACATGGTATAAGATATGTCCCGCAATCAACATAGTAGCAGAGGTACAAATATGTTAAATCCAAAGACTATCTCGATTTTTTCAGGAGTCATTATATTGTGTGTCGTATTATTTATAGTGATAAGCAACCTTGATACACACGATTCCACTCTTGATGAAGCATCAGAGCAGGAGACTAGTAAGAAATCTGAAGTCGTTGTGATTAACGGAAAGGAATATGTACCTAAAAAAAATATTGAAACTTATCTTTTTATCGGTGTAGACTCACTTGATAAGGTGCACAAAGTAACCGAATACGATGGTACCGGTCAATGTGACTTTCTTACGTTATTAGTAAGAGATTTAAACGATGGAACATTTAAAACTCTTTCCATTGATAGAAACACAATGGCAAATGTCAAGTCTCTTGATTATGATAATTCTTACATCGATACAACAAGAATTCAGCTTTCATTTGCTCATGCAAATGGGGATGGTCTTGAAGCGAGTTGTGAAAATACAGTTGATGCAGTATCTGATTTACTTGGAGGTCAGAAAATTGACGCATATGCCGCGGTAAATATGGGTGCTATATCAATTATAAACAATTTAGCCGGTGGTGTTACAGTTACAATTGAAGATGATTTTTCAAAAGTCGATTCATCTTTAAAAATTGGTGATACACTAACACTTACTGATGAGCAGGCTGTTCACTTCGTTCATGACAGATTTTATGTCGGCGACGAGACTAACGAATGTCGAATGAGAAGACAGTCTATGTATATGACAGACTTAAAGAAGAAGCTTCGTGCCCGCTGCTCTGAAGACAATTCATACCCGGTTAAAATATATGAATCTCTTGGCGATTATATGGTTACAAGTCTTACATCAAGCAAGTTTAGCAAAATCGCAATGCTTGTACTTAATGAAAAGGACCAGGGCGAGCTTCATATAGAAGGTACAAACAGCATAGACGAGCTTGGTTTCGTTGCGTTTGAACCTGATGAATACAGTCTTAACGAAGTAATTGCTACTTTGTTCTATGAAGAAAACAAATAAAAGGAGTTTACTATGAGTGATAACAAAAACAATGCTTCTAATTTTCATAATAACGAAGCACCAGATAACAAACTGTCACAGATTAACATAGTTGATGACAGCGAAAAAGAAATAGATCTTATAGATCTTGCTTTTGCATTACTTGACAAATTACATAATATTGTTTTATTTTTCTTGTTAGGCGCAGTATTGTTAAATGCATATTCGTATTTCACAATGGAGCCTACATACCAGTCAACGTCAAAGCTTTACATAGTATCAGCTTCGTCTGACTCGGTAGTTAACCTGAGTGATTTGAACCTTGGTTCTTCTCTTACATCAGATTACGAAGAATTGATTCTCAGTTATCCTGTACTTGACAAAGTAGCTGACAAGCTTGGAATTGAAGAGAATTCTGATTATCTTGCATCAATGATTTCTCTTTCAAATCCTGCTAACACACGTATTTTAAAGATTACAACCACTTCTACTGATCCTCAGTTTGCAAAGGAGCTTGCCAACACGGTCGCAGAGGTTGCTATTGACTACTTACCTAGTACAATGAAGACTATGCAGCCTACAATAGCACAGGAAGCAAAGCTTGCTCTTGGACGTTCAGGTCCAAGTTACACAAAATATACCGTTATTGGTGCATTACTTGGAGCAATTCTTTACTGTGCATTCGTAATTGCAACATATATGATGGATAATACAATCCATAATTCAGACGATTTAGAAAAATACTTTGGTATTGTTCCACTTACATCAATACCTGAGAGCGAACAGTTCAGACAGGATGATGGCGAAGATGATAATCATCACAAAAAAGGTTGGTTTAGTAGGAGGCTTAGCAAATAATGAATAAAATAGACATTGAATTCGCAGAATTACCTTACGCTGTTGAAGAAGCTATGAACCGTCTTCGAATCAACATCAAGTTCTGTGGTAAAAACACAAAAAAGATATTAATTACAAGTAGTTTTCCTAATGAGGGAAAAAGCTCCGTTTCAATGAATTTGTGGAAAATGATGGCAGAAGCCGGATTTCCTGCAGTACTTGTTGATGTGGATCTCAGAAAATCAGTCATAAAAGACAGACATAATCTTAAGAGTACTAACGAAGTTAAAGATCTCGGATATTACCTTTCAGGTATGGCTGAATATGAAGATGTTGTCTATGAGACAAATATTCAGAATGGTTATATCGTACCTTGTTTCAATCTGTTAGAAAATCCTTCATCTCTTCTTGAAGACTCAAGATTCAAAGAAATGTTAGATAGACTTGCAGAAGAATACAGATATGTTATAATAGACTCACCACCACTTGGTAGTGTTGCCGATGCTGCACTTATCGCGTCACTTAGCGACGGTGCTGTATTAGTAGTAAGAGCAAATGATACACCAAAGAATGTGGTTAAACATTCGTTCCAACAGTTGGAACAGGTTAATTGTAAGTTACTTGGAGTAATTCTTAACAGAGTAGAATCTTCAGCACGAGCTTACAAGAAGTACTATGGTAAATACAAAGGAGATTATGGTTACGGATATGGTTATGGATACGGTGCTTCCCAAAAGAACAAAGAATCCAATGAAGATGCCAAATCTAAGAAATCCAATAAATAATCTTATATTTGCTCACATAACTAACATAGGATGAATCAGCTTGTCGCGTGGCAGGCGGCTGTTTTATCATATACACTTTTTTTAATTATTGATAGGAGGAAAATAATAATGAAGAAATTTAAGAAAATCGTAGCTGTTGCTCTTACAGTAGCAATGATGGTTCCTACAACAGCTTTCGCTGCAACTAGCTCACAGAAGAAGACAGGACTTAAGACTGTATCTATCAAGTCTGTTACATATACTGGTAAAGCACAGAAATTACAGGTTACAGTTAAAGATAAGAACAACAAGACAGTTTCAAGATCTGGATACTCACTTAGCCGTAGCACAGTAACAAGTGCAGGAAAGTACACAATTACAGTTAAGGGTAAGGGAGCTTACGAAGGAAAAATTAAGAAGACTTTAACAGTTAAGGCTGCTAAGAACAAAATCACAAAAGCTTCTGCTAAGAAGGCTAAAGCTGGTTCTACAGTTAAGATTGGTGCTAAGGCTAAATTCGGTAAGGTTAAGTACACAATCAGCAAGAAGTATGGTAAGGCAACATCTACAGGTGTTAAATTAGCTAAGGGACTCAAGAAGGGTAAGAAGGTTAAAGTTAAAATTACAGTTGCTAAGACAAAGAACTACTCTTCAGCTTCAAAATCAGTTTACGTTACAGTTAAATAATTTAACTTAGTAAATTGTATTTAAAGTAATGCATAATTAAAGACATCCCGGCCACGCGGGATGTCTTTTTTTGTACATAATAAGTAACTGTTCAGAGCCAGTTACCATAATAAAAAAACCAGCAGACGCAGTCAATACCGTCGTCCGCTAGCCTTTCTTAATTACTATTCCGTCAGTGCCATCCTTTAATGGATCCTGTACAAAATATTGATATTCCCTTATGATGCTGTCCTTCTGCATATCCGAAATTGCTTTTTGAACATCTAAGTTTTCCAATTTCATATCAGTTCCTATCAAAGACCTGTCACTGTTTAAATCCTTGTTTATCGCAAAGTCTATGACCTGTTCTTCTGGAAGTAACCTGCTCGTATCACGTTCTGATACATTCTCTATAGTATCTCTTTGGTCCGTCTCATTGCCAACTCTTCTTACCAGACCGTCATCAGTATTCTCAACCGGTTTTATCTGATTGATTCTGTTGTAATTATAGTAGTTCACATTGTCCAAACCATTTACTGCACCTACAGTCATGTGTTACCTCCTTTCTTAAATCTTCCTTTGTACTATATATATCGGACTAATCCTAAAAAATATTACATTATATTTCAAAAACTCTGTCACATATTTTGTCAATCACGTGCATATCGTGGGAAATAAATATAATAGTTAAATTATAACTCTTTTGAAGTCTCACAATCAAATCAAGTATCTGTGCCTGAATAGTTACATCGAGTGCTGATACCGGCTCATCTGCTATCATCAGCTCTGCACCTGACAAAAGAGCCTGCGCTATACTGATTCTCTGTCTCTGTCCTCCGGATAGCTCATCAGGATATCTGTCCATATACTCCTCTGACAAACCAACTTCTTTAAGCATATCAGATACCCTCTCTCTTCTCTCCACCTTGCTCATCTTCCGAAGCAGCTTTAAAGGTTCCTCCAGGATCCATCCTATTTTCTTAGAAGGATTTAGCGATCCATAAGTGTCCTGAAAGACCATTGATGTAAGAGAAGCGTTATTAATTATTTCACCTGTGTATTTATTGCTAAGTCCACAAATCGCCTTGCAAAGTGTTGTTTTTCCCCTGCCGCTGCGTCCTACCACGCCAAGTATCTCACCCTTGTACACCTTAAAATTCACATCTTCTACTACTGTTTTTTTCTTGTGGTGCACGTAATAATACAGACTTACATCATTGACCTCCACCAGCACCTCTTTATTCTGCCTATTTACGACCTTTTTACCTTTAGGCATAGAATCTAAGAGTTTTTTTGTATATTCGTGCTTTGGCGCTTCAAATAGTGTTACAACGTCTCCTTTTTCCACTGTCACTCCATCTTTCATAACAATAACCGAAGAAGCTATGCTTTTTACAAGATTTAAGTCATGGGAGATAAAAAGAATCGATACCTTTTCTTCCCAGTTGATTCTCTTAAGAAGTTCAATAATCTGCTCCTGAACCACATGGTCAAGAGCCGTCGTAGGCTCATCAGCGATAATAAGCTTTGGCTTTTTTAGAAGTGCCATGGCAATCATTATCCTCTGTCTCATCCCACCGGAAAGCTCATGGGGATATTTCTTATAAATATCTTCCGCTTCACTCAGTTCGACTCTTTTAATCATATTAATCACTTCATCATAACGCTCTTTTTTATCCATATTCTCATGAAGAAGCAATACTTCATCTAACTGTTTTCCAATAGTCATAAGAGGATTAAGAGATGTCATAGGGTCCTGAAAGACCATAGATATCATATCCCTCCCGGCGGCGTCTCCAAGGATTTCACCTGTATATGAAGCAGCCTCCGGTAACAGTCCCATAATACTCAGTGCTGTCATTGTCTTTCCGGAACCTGACTCACCGACAATCGCGGTGATTTCTCCGTCAGCTACCGAAAAGGAAACATCACTTACCACTTGTATGTTTTCAATTGTAACTGTAAGATTTTTTACTTCTAACATATGGTATAGCTCCTTATTATCTGTTTCTCCTCTTCAAAGACTCACTGAACAACACAAATCCAAGTATCATAAGAATCATTACAAGTCCGGGAAAAAATACACACCAAATCTTTGAAAAGTACCCCTGTGATTCTGACAATATTCGCCCAAGACTTGCCTGGGGCGGCTGTACACCTATTCCCAGATAGCTGAGCGACGCTTCTGTAAGTACTGCGTTATTAAAACCAATTGCAATAGCCGGAATAAGCGTCTCAAGAGTATTAGGAAAAATATGTACAAACATAATTCTAAGAGGACTGCACTTCATCAACTTTGCACTGTTGACAAAATCCCTGTGTTTAAATCTTATATACTCACTTCGCATAACTCTGGCAAAACTTGGGATAAACACAATTCCCATTATCATAATAAGCTTGTCTTTTCCTGTCCCCACGATACACATCATAACCATCGCCACCAATACACTCGGAAAAGATGCAACTGCGTCATTTATCCTCATAACCACTTCATCAAACCATCCACCTATATAACCTGTAAAAGCTCCAATAACAGTTCCAAAAAAAGCTCCTATTACCACTGTCATAAACGCTACAAGGAAAGTGGTTCTAAGACCCACAAGTACTCTTGAAAAAACGTCCCTGCCATAATTATCTGTTCCAAACAAATGCTTTAATGATGGTGCCATAAATTTCTCTGCCCCATTTATCCCGTTCGGATCATATGGTGTATAAAAGCACGATATTATAGTGGCTGCCAAAAGCAATGCCAGAATAGAAATGCCAACAATATAGCCTATTCTATATTTTCTCTCTTTCACTTTTATACCTCCATTATTTATCTGAAATCCCTACACTGACTCTGGGATCTATAAATCTATACATTATATCCACAATGCAGTTTACGATTATCACAACTGCTGCTATATATACAATAACTGCCTGCACAATAGGGTAATCCCTATTGCTTACAGCACCTGTTAATATTCTCCCTATACCCGGTATATTAAATACCTGTTCCACAATAATACTTCCAGCCATAACCTCAGCCATCACCATTCCGATAAAGGTTGATACCGGAAGAAGTCCATTTCTAAAAATATGATTTACAAGAATTCTTCTGTTTCCTGCACCCTTGCTTCTCGCTGTCCTGACATAATCAGCATTAAACTCTGTCGCCATAGAGTTCTTTGTAAACTTTGCAACCATAGCGATTTTGGGAATTGCAATCGCAAACGCTGCCGGTATCAGATATCTTATAAAACCGTAAAAATCTTCCTCATAACTTACATATCCACCCGGTGTAAATAATTTAAACACAATTCCAAATAGCACAATAAGAATAATTCCAAGAAAAAAAGAAGGAACAGACATTACTATCTGATTTATGTACGAGATAATTATGCCCTTCCCTTTGTGTTCTCTCCATGCCATATACACTCCAAGTGGCAATGAGATAAACACTATAAGTATCATAGACATTCCTGCCAGCCACAATGTAACCGGCAGTCTGTCTGCAAGTATTTCACTGACAGGGACCTTGTATTTAAGTGATGTTCCAAAATCCCCGCGAGCAAAATTCTTTGCCCAGTTTATATACCTCACATAAACCGGGTCATTGTATCCAAGCTCTTCCCTAAACTCCTCTTCCCTCTCCTTTGTCGCATTTGTTCCAAGAAGGGCAGTTACAGAATCACCCGGAATAATCTCAAATACTAAGAATGAAACTATGGACACCAATACCAAAGTGACAACTAACGTAAATAATTTTTTAAAAAAGTATTCTAAGTAAACCATGATTTCACCTTTCTTTTATTAATCCATCTTAAGAGATGCTATATCCTGAACATATACAGGATAGAATTTGTATCCTGATATTTTCTTATTCACCGCTACAAGAAGTGGGGGATCCTGAATAAATACAGAGGCTGCATCCTCTGCTAAAATTTTCTGCATCTGCTTGTATAATGATACCTTTTCATCCTCATCTGTCGTAGCAAGTGCTTTTTTATAACACTTATCGTATTCTTCATTTTTATAATTGCACATATCCTTATCATTGTCAGATACGTATCTTCTCATAAGGTCATTTGGAGCTAATACTGAATCGAAGCCAATGATTGTGGCATCAAACTTTCTTCCTGCATATACATCCTCAAGCCATTCATTCCAATCAATAAGCTCGATATTAGCTTTGATACCTACTTTTTTAAGCTGTTCTACAATAACCTCACCTGTACTGATATGGAACTGATAGTTGTTTGGAATCTTGATTGTGAATTCAAATCCATCCTCATATCCTGCTTCCTTAAGTAACTCTTTGGCTTTTTCTGTATTGTAATCATACATATTCACTACTTCTTCATTAAAATATTTGCCAAATCCATGGAACATAAAACTTCCAATAATCTGACCTTTTCCACCTGAAACAATGCTCTGAATCTCAGATCTGTCTGTTGCATAATATACAGCCTGTCTTACAAGCTTATTGCTGAAATATTCGTTGCTGTTGTTAAGGAATAATCCCTGAACCAGATTCATATTACCGGTTTCGATGTTAAAGCCTGATGATAATTCTTTAGCCTGGTCATCTGTTAAATAAGGGTACACATCAATTGAACCTGCCTGTAAATCAAGCAGTACCGAGTCTGTATTAGATACAATCTTAAAGGTTACACTGTCAATATCAGGCTTATCCCCATAATAATCATCAAAGCGTTCTACATTAAAACTCTCATCGATTTTGTATGACACAAACTTGTATGGACCACATCCTACAGGTTCTGTCTCCTGCTTTTCATAATCCTTCGGAATTATAGCAGCAGTAAGATAACCGATAAATTCAGTATCAGGCTCTGTTAAATTGATTTCTACTGTGGAATCATCTATGATGTTGACAGAATCGATTATTGCGAATCTGCTGATAAGCAACTCTTCATCTAACTTACCTGCATTACGCTCAATAGAATATTTGACATCCTCTGCTGTAACATCTGCTCCATTGTGGAACTTAACACCACTTCTCAACTTGAAAGTGTATTTCTTTCCATCCTTTGATACTTCATACGAACTAGCTACAGCCGGAACTAAATTGCCATCTACGTCTGGCTTAACCAAACCTTCAAACACATTAAATAAAACTTCTTTAGTTCCTGCCGCTACCGCTAAGTGTGGGTCAAGACTATCTAAATCCTGTTGTATTCCTACAACAATTGACTTCTTCTTATCCCCGGATGAAGAATTCTCCTTTGACTTACCACCTGTACAACCTGACAGTGCAATAGTCATTGCTAACATTAACAATAATAATTTCTTTTTCATGCTAATCTCCTATTCTTTCCTAGATATATTTAGTTGTCTCCATAATTCTAATGGTTATGTAAAAATTTATCAAGTATTTATTTTATATTTTTTCTCTTTATGTTATACTTATCAAAAATGTTTTTAATAAGGAGTCGGTCATAGATAAAACGCTCCGGAGTGGAGGAATTATGAAATCAGATTTTGAAAAGAAGTTTTTTCGTGCCTGTATATGCGTTGGAATTACGCTTGTTCTGGTCTACATAGCTATATCTGTTGTGGGTTTTGCCCCTTCTGCTTTTATAGTTTTATGGAACTTTATACTAAGTGTTTTCGATATGCTTATGCCAGTAGTTATTGGTCTTGTTATTGCATATCTGCTTTATGGACCTGTTAATGCAATTGAACGATTTTTAACATCCAGAAAGCATTTCTTTGTAAAAAAGAAGGGTGTCTGCAGAGCAATCGGAATAGTCATTACGTATGTTTGTGTTATAGGTATCATTTTTCTTATGGTACTTGGTTCATACTACATGATAGGAGGTCAGATTAGCAAAAGCACAACCATCAACAACATAACTAAAACACTTAATGAATATTTCAGCAACAATACAATTTCTGCCGAGTCTATTCAAGCTCAGATTGAGAAATATAATCTTCCGTTTTCTGATATTCTAAGTAACAGAATGGAGGATATTGCCGGATTGGTATCCAATTTCACTTCATGGCTTGTGTCCTTTATATTCGGCTCGGCAATCAATATAGGAAGTAACCTGTTCACCTGGGTAATGGGACTTATCCTCAGTGTTTATTTTTTACAAAGCTCAGAATATTTCAAAACGCTTTGGAGAAAGACATTCTATATGATATTCAGAAACACTGTTATTGGCAAAAATATCAAGCATGCCTTATATGTAATTAACTATACTTTTTCAAATTACATAAGAGGTCAGCTTATTGAAGCTTTTGCTGTAGGTGTCCTCTCAACACTTGTTCTCTACATCATAGGTGTAGATTATGCCATCGTAATCGGTGTAATTGCAGGCATAACTAATTTAATCCCTTATGTGGGACCTTTGGTCGGAACGCTGCTTGCAGGAATTATAGCATTACTCAGCGGTGATTTGTGGCTGTGTATATGGGCTATCATTGGCATGCAGATAGTTCAGCAGATAGATGGCAATATTCTCTGCCCTATGATTGTAGGAGATATTGTCGGACTTCAGCCTGCACTTATTATTATCGCCATATTAATTGGTGGCGATTACGCCGGACTACTTGGAATGCTTGTCGCTGTTCCTATATGTGCATCTGCCAAGACCTTAATCGGTGAATGGTATGAAGCAAGATTCGGTGCAGGATTTGAAGCCTCAGAAATTCAACACGATATAGAGGTAGCAGCATTTAAAGAAAAATATTCTCCAAAAAAAGAGAAGAAAAAGCTATTTTCATCAATAAAATCTAAATTTAAATTAAAAAAAAAGATTGACAAGTAAAATAATAGAGATATAATAAAAGTGTACTAACAAGGGCGTTCGTATAAGCGAACGCCCTTGTTTTATTTTTTCCCTCACATTATACATATCAAAAGGCACTCCCATCTCACTGCAGGGAGTGCCTTTCGTCTGTTCTTAAATATTCTTCCGGTACATACTGTATGTCTTTCCTTCATTGTCCATATTGCATAGATAATCAAAACCAATTTTTCCCAATAGCTTTATGGATGGAAGATTTTCCGGAATAACAAACGCATTAACAAAGTTTAGTCCCAGATGTTTTCTACCATACTCGATAGCAAGTTCAACGGCTTCCAGCGCGTAGTGTCGTCTCTGATATTCTTTTGCAATCACATAACCTACTTCAATCTGATTCTCGCCGTCTACTTCTCTGTGGCACAATCCTGCTCGACCAATAATTGTTCCATCTTTAAGACATACCGTCCACATACCATATTCATAGAACTTGTACATATTCTCGATATAGCTCTTTGTAAACTCTATCTCTTCGTTCTTATCCTCAAAAAGACCTTCCATATACCTTGTTATTTCAGGCTCAGAATAAATCTCATACATTCTGTCTATGTCAGAAAGCATCATCTCTCTAAGATAAATACGTTCATTTTCAGCTATCACACAAGGTTCATCGTGACTATGACAATAAATCATATTGAGATATGACGCATCCATCTCCTCAAAAGACTCTGTGAGATAGTCAGCCTTGTCAAGGTTCTGTTCTCCTGAATTAGGATTGATAAATCCAAGACACGTCATATCTGCCGCTTTTGCCGCAAGCACACCATTTCTTGAATCTTCTATAACAAGACATTCATTAGGACTTACACCAAGCATTTTTGCCGCCTTAATAAAAACATCAGGTGCAGGCTTGGGATTTTCTACATCCTCGCCACTTACAAGCTCATCAAAATATCCGGTAAGTCCCTGTGCTTCCATATTACTCCTGATTGTAGGAAGCGCTGAAGAGGATGCGACCGCCAGCTTATATCCTGCTTCCCAGATGCTTTTTACAAGCTCCTTTGCTCCCTTTACCGGTGGATATCCCTGCTTTCTGACTATCTCTTCACATATCTTATTACCTTCTGTATTAAGCCACTGCGGACTCTTATCAAGATTAAAATCTCTTGCAATACATTCCCACATATAGCTGCAGGTAGAGCCAATAAACTTCTTGTAATAATCATACGGAAATTCAACCGATAATCGCTTTAACAACGTCACGTTTGACTGATAATGGATTGGTTCACTATCTATCAATACACCATCCATGTCAAAAATAACTGCTTTTAGCATTTAACTACCTCTGGGTATTCTACTCCAAATGTATCTACAGTTACAGTTTCCATTCTCTGTACTTCAAGTGGTCTGTCGCTATAGTCTGTTGGTTCTTCAGCTATCCTGTTAACAACATCCATACCTTCTATAATCTTACCAAATGCTGCATATTCACCATCAAGATGTGGTGAGGTCTTATGCATAATAAAGAACTGCGAACCTGCTGTATCAGGAATCATTGTTCTTGCCATTGAAAGCACACCCTCAGTATGCTTTAAATTGTTTTCAAAACCATTGTTACTGAATTCGCCCTTAATGCAGTATCCCGGGCCACCCATACCTGTTCCTTCAGGACAGCCGCCCTGAAGCATAAATCCCTTGATTACTCTGTGAAAAATTAATCCATTATAATATCCTGAATTAATAAGACCGATAAAGTTGTTAACTGTGTTAGGTGCTATCTCCGGATAAAGCTCCGCTTTCATAACATCTCCGTTTTCCATTGTTATTGTTACTATAGGATTCTTCTTTTCCATTTCTTTTCTCCATTTCTTTTTTTATTGGTAACTGTTCAGTCACTTTTATTTTAGAAGCCTCCGCCTCCACCGCCGTGGCTTCCACCGCCACTACTGTGGAAAGAACCACCACCGCCTCCTGAACCGCTGCTTGAATTCTCAATCTTGTGTTTAACGGTTGTAGTTGTTATATATTTGTCGTAGGAACGTCTCATATGAACAGTGTTATTGTTTACATAATCGTTTCCTGACACAACCATTTTAGGCTTTGATGACAGGCTCATAATAAATACTATTATGGCAGATAATACCATACTTAGTAAAGCACAAATTACAGGAGATTCCAATAAATGTTTCTCTTCCTTCAAAGAATAGTCAATATCCGTATTATCTACAACATAATCGTAGTAAAAATCTTTATAATCTGTGTATGCATTTTTTTCCCAGTATGATACGCCTTCTTTTTCATTCTCGATATACTTCATAGCCAGAGTGTGTACGCTCTCAAGATACTCATCGGCAGCCTCATAATACTCTTCAGCCTGTAATTTTTCTCGTATATTGTCAATCATATACTCAATATCAGAATCGTCTATGTACCAGATAGCAATACCCTTGGTAGTTATATACATCTGTCTGCTCTTCATATCGATTACAATTGCCGAACCTGACTCTCCCGAATCCAGTCCAAAATGATTGTCATCATAATATGAATCTGCAAAATACATCATATCTTCTTCCTGTATGCCATTACGGTTATAATAAATTGCATAGTCAAGGTTTGAGTCCTTCTGGTATCTGTTTATTTTTTCCTCTAAAAGCTGCTCTTCCTCTTCTGTCAGCATCTGCCCTTCATCATTTACTCTTAAGGCATCTGCATAAACTGACACATTTATCTTCATAACGCATGCCATCACCAAAAACGCAACCGCAAAAAATATTTTCCTAAATCTGCTCATTTATATCCACCCCCCTAAGAACTTAAGCAACGCAAAGAGAGCTACCCACAATCCGGCTCCCCATGTCATCATCTTCTTTTTTGAAAGTGGTTTTCTTGCAACGATTCTTCCAGTCTGCCCGTTCATGGCAAAGAAAAAATCTTTGTCTTTATATTTGCAATTCAAAATCCAGACAGGCAATAATGCGTATTTAGCCTGAAGCTTCTTAATGTTTACATTTCTTCCCATTACATTTACTGTGGCATATCCTGTGATTGTCTGCATCACGGCGTCATTAATATACTTCTTTACTCTGTACTCAACTCTTGGCGACATCTGGTCCCCTGTGTAGTTATATTTCTCTGAATAAAAGCCTGACAGGTAAGGCATCTCAAAATCACAAAGCTTACTGTAGTCAAAAGGTTCTAACATATCCATAACATCATCAGGCATCTTTTCTGACGCATCAGCAGGAATCTTTAAATAATCACATTCCAAATCCCTGCCTACCATATAGTGGTCTGTGTAGACATATTCATAATCACCTTTTACTTTTCTTCTTACTCTTGTGCAATCTGCCTTTACCATCTCTCTTGAATTGTAGTCATACAGCCAGAACGGTACATACATACCTGTGATTTTTTCGATTGTAGCTTCCTCTGAAAAAAACTTAGGTGTGAACACACCTTTTTTTGCCCAGGCTGTATACATTTCAATGGCTTTTCCTTTATCAATCACAAACGGGATAATATATGCCGGCTTATGTTCTCCTTCAAATCTGTCCTCCATCATGGTTGGATTACCACAAAAACTACAGTGGGTAGAAGAAGTGAATTCATCTGTTAAAATCTCTGCACCACAACTTGGACATTTATATACTTTTAACTTTACCTGCTCTTTCTCTGCCTCATCAAAACTTCCCTCTACAGTTTCCCCATCAGCCACATCAAACTCATCCTGCGATTCTTGTGTATCCATCACTTTGCCACAATATTCACATTTCATCTTTTGCAACTGCGGATCATATGTAACAAAGGAACCACAATCAGGACATTTAAGTATCTTTGTCATTTTTACCTCCATTTCAAAAACTGTCGTGTTCATATAATGTTCATTTTTTATTAAATAACCTTTTACACAATGAACAATTTTTAGTCATTATTAATATCTATAATACTAAACATAGAGAACAGAACACACACTTCTCTATGAATACTTTTTTTCATAATTAGTCGATGCAAATCGACTCCTCCCTTTTTTATAATATAGACGACAATAAACCTATTCAAGAAAAGATGTATGCAATACATCTTTTTTTGTTGCTCTTATTTTTTAAGGCTCTTTAATAATTCAATTTCTCTCTGGTATCCGTCAAGTTCATTTGGTGTCTCCAAATATACAGGTATTCCCTGCAACAGAGGATGATTAATAACGGCCTCCATCGTATCAGTTCCGATAAATCCTTCGCCTATTTTTTCGTGTCTGTCCTTGTGGCTTTCAAATGGATTCTTACTGTCATTCATATGAATAGCCTTAAGTCTGTTAAGCCCAATAACCTCATCAAACTTTTTAAGTACTCCATCAAGGTCATTCACAATATCGTATCCTGCGTCATACACATGACATGTATCAAGACATACTCCTATGTGTGAATCAAGCTCTACTCCATCAATAATTGCTCTGATTTCCTCAAAAGTTCTTCCTACCTCACTTCCTTTTCCTGCCATTGTCTCAAGAAGAACGGTTGTAGTCTGTTCCCCCTTAATCACTTCATTAAGAAGACTGACAATATATTCAATTCCTTTTTCCACTCCCTGACCAACATGGCTTCCCGGATGAAAATTATACAGCGAATTAGGAGTGTACTCCATTCTCCTCAAATCATCTTCCATCGTATCATGCGCAAACTGTCTTATCTTCTCATCAGCCGAGCAGGCATTAAGTGTGTACGGCGCATGTGCCAGAATAACATCTATGCCGTTCTCTTTTGCAAAGGCATGATACTTCTCAATATCCTTTTGATCTATATCCTTTGCCTTTCCCCCTCTTGGATTACGGGTAAAAAACTGAAATGTATTTCCTCCAATTGATACTATTTCCTTAGCCATATGCTCATATCCTTTTGAAGCTGACAGATGACATCCTATTTTAAACATATATACCTCCTGTAAAAAAAGCAGACTATAATCATAGTCTGCCCAAATCTCTAATTATCTGATACATGCGTACACCATATACACTGCATACATCATTACCATAATAAAGCCTTCAAGTCTTCCAATTTCATTTTTAGTAACTACGACTATATATGATATTATACTAACAATTGCAAGGATTAACAAGTCAATTGCTGAAGTAGTAAGCACTAACATTGGCGAAATCGTTATAGAAGCACCAAGCACAAGCAAAATATTAAATATATTTGAGCCTACTACATTTCCAACCGCCATATCATTTGCACCTTTTTTAGACGCCACAAGCGATGTTACAAGCTCCGGAAGAGAAGTACCAATAGCTACAATTGTTAGACCGACTAAAGTCTCGCTCATTCCAAATTTGATAGCAATTGCCTTTGCATTGTCTACTACCACATCTCCACCATAAACAATCGCAGCTGCTCCACCAAAAATAAAAACAGCGCACAACAATTTATTCATTTTCTCGAAAGGTTCATCCTCGCTGTTTTTTCTGCTCTTCATAGCAGACACTACAAGAACGATAATAAAAGCAACAAGCAAAATTAAAAATAATATGCCTGCCTTCCTTCCAAGTGTTCCAACATAGTCGCCTGTATATTCCGCTTTACAAAGCGGATTGTATCTGTCAGCCACTGACAATAATAAAATTAGTACAAGAATTATTGAGAAAGGAAAATCTCTCTTTACCACATCCTTTGCCACGTGTATTGGCTTAATAAGTGCGCAGGCACCAAGTACTACAAGCAGATTAAAAAGATTGGAACCGATTACATTACTAATCGCCATTGCATTTTCGCCCTTTGCCGCTGCTGATATACTTACAGCAAGCTCTGGTGCGCTTGTGCCAATTGACACAATAGTAAGACCGACAATAATCGTAGGTACCTTAAGTGCTTTTGCAACATAAGAGGCTCCCTCCACAAAATAGTCGGCTCCCTTTATCAGCAGCACAAACCCAACCAACAATAATACTACATTCAACAATAAGTCCATAATTCCTCCATTCTGAAGCGTTTTACAAAAAAGAAAGAGACCTTTATTGCAGCACAAAGCTACAATAAAAGTCTCGCTTCATTATATACGCTCCGGATTAACTAAATAATCGTGATGACGTCATCGTATAACACCAACTCGGTGCAAGCTACTCCCTTTCATCTAGAAAGTAGTATATAAAATTTTCACTTATAATGTCAAGATTAAACTTCAAAAATTAAATCTCCATATGATGGCATTGGCCATAACTTCTTATCAACTATCATCTCGAGCTTATCTACAGGTGCTCTAAGTTCATCCATTGCAGCCTTAATCTCATCTCTGTAATATACAGCAAGCTCTCTTGCACCTTCTATATTAGCTGCATTGTTTGTTAAATCTGTAAGCTTAGCAAGTGCAACCTTAGTATCTGTAAGTAATGCAGAAGCCTCAAGAAGCATCTCTGTCTGTGTAGACACATCGGCATCAGGCACTGCTGACTTAATTTCATTGATAGACTTAGCAAGTACTGTTGTGTAATCGATTGCTGTTGGAATAAACTGTTTTGCAGCCATATCAATCATAGTTCTTGCCTCGATATTTATAGCTTTAGAGTATGCTTCGTACTGAACTTCACTTCTTGATTCAAGCTCTGCCTTTGTAAATACTCCAAATTTTTCAAATAATTTGATAGCCTTATCAGTTGTAAGAGCAGGGATGGCATCAACCATTGAACGGATATTTGGCAATCCTCTTCTCTCTGCCTCTTCAACCCATGCATCTGAGTAACCATTCCCATTGAATACGATTCTTTCATGCTCTGTAGCAAGCTTCTTAATCAAATCATGTACAGCCATATCGAAGTTTTCTGCTTTTTCAAGTTCATCAGCTATTTCACAGAATGCTTCAGCAACGATTGTGTTAAGTACAACATTAGGACTTGCAACTGAATCAGAAGAACCAACCATTCTGAACTCAAACTTGTTACCAGTGAAAGCAAATGGTGATGTTCTGTTTCTGTCTGTAGCATCCTTTGTAAGTTCAGGAAGTGTACTAACACCTGTATTTAACTTACCAGACTTCTTACTGCTTGTAGCTTCACCAGTGCTTATAAGCTGTGAAAGAACATCCTCAAGCTGTTCTCCAAGGAACATAGAAATGATTGCAGGAGGTGCCTCATTAGCTCCGAGTCTGTGATCATTTCCAGGATTTGATGCTGACTCTCTAAGTAAATCTGCATGTGTATCTACAGCTTTCATAATAGCTGTAAGTACTAAAAGGAACTGTATATTATCATGTGGGGTCTTACCCGGATTTAATAAGTTGATTCCATCATCTGTTGTAAGAGACCAGTTATTGTGCTTACCAGAACCATTAACGCCTGCAAATGGCTTCTCATGTAAAAGACATGTAAGACCATGACGACCGGCAACTTTCTTAAGAACCTCCATTGTAAGCTGGTTGTGGTCAACAGCGATATTGCACTGTGCATATACAGGAGCCAACTCATGCTGAGCAGGTGCAACTTCGTTGTGCTGTGTCTTAGCTGTAACACCAAGCTTCCATAATTCCTCGTTAACATCCTTCATGAATGCTGCGATTCTTTCACGAATTGAGCCAAAGTAATGATCTTCAAGCTCCTGACCCTTTGGAGGCATAGCTCCGAATAATGTACGACCTGTGAAAATTAAATCTTTTCTCTTTAAATATTTTTGTCTGTCTACTAAAAAATATTCCTGTTCAGCACCAACTGATGGAATAACTGACTTAGAAGTTGTATTTCCAAATAGTCTTAAAATTCTGAGTGCCTGAGTGCTTACTGCCTGCATAGATCTAAGAAGTGGTGTCTTCTTGTCAAGCGCTTCACCTGTATATGAACAGAATGCTGTAGGAATACAAAGAATAGCACCTGCTGCATCTTTCTTAACAAACGCCGGTGAAGTACAGTCCCATGCAGTATAGCCTCTTGCTTCAAATGTAGCTCTAAGTCCACCTGATGGGAATGAAGATGCATCCGGTTCACCCTTGATAAGCTCTTTACCGGAAAATTCCATAAGCACCTTTCCTTCTGCATTAGCCGCTGAGATAAATGAATCATGCTTTTCAGCAGTTACGCCTGTAAGTGGCTGGAACCAATGTGTGTAGTGTGTTGCTCCCTTTTCAACAGCCCAATCTTTCATTGCATTGGCAACTACATCTGCGATGTCTGAAGTAAGCTCTGCTCCCTCATCTATAACTTTTCTTAATTTCTCATATACCTTCTTTGGTAAACGCTCTTTCATTACTGTGTCATTAAATACGTTTTCACCAAAAATTTCCTGTACATTGATTAATTCACTCATTTCTTCACATTCCTTTCTGTTGTAATTCATTTATTAGTCATTTAATTGAAAAATGGCGCTCCTATCACTATAGGAACGCCGTTGTTCTCAATTAAATTATTAACTTGGTTATAAAATAACTCATTTGTCATAAAAATGCAAGCACTTTTTTAAAAAAATTAGTCGTCAACCTTTTCTCCTCTTACAAGCTGAACTATAAATCTATAGTTTTCATCGTTGTTATCCATACAGGTAGACAACGTAAGAATCTTGTCATTTACAGTAATTTTGCCATCATAAGGCAGATATATAGATTTGTTTTTGCACGACTTGATGTAATCTCTAAACTCGGGATCACTTCCGAATCTTATCTTGTAAGTGTCTGTATCCTTAATAGGAGTACTATATGCCGCAAAAACATAATATTTGTAATGATCATATCCTATATATACATCCATATACGGATGTTCCTTACAATAACTCTCATCAGCGTATTTTTGCAGTGAACCAAACATTGAGTCATTACGCATATTGTGACCATACACAACACAATTCCTGGCCTCAAGCCCTAAATCAATCTTGTAATCAATATAGATTGAGCCGTTTTTGCTCTCAATATTGTTAGCAAGATGGGTAAGATAATAATCATTATCCTTGCCCTGCATAATAGGATACTGAATTGGTGTTCCCTCACACATAATAAATCCCTTTGTATCAGAATTGAATTTCAGATAGCTGTCATAATCCCATTCCCATTTGTCCGATTCATTCTTATTCTTAAGCTCGACCTTGTTATTCTTCTTGTTCTTATTGTTCTTGTCATCTCCATCATCAGAGCCATCCAGCATATCGTTGATATTTGCATATGCATTATCAGCATCAATATAGTCAAGATATATGTTTGTAAGTTCAAAAAATACATACGAGAAACAAAAAAGTGCTGCTATCATAACAAGCTTTCTGATGCCTTCTTTTAAGTAATACTTCTTTGTCTTTGGTGTTTTCTTAACCTTGATAACTCTTTTTCCCTCAACATTATTCTGTTTCATTGTTACGCTTCTCCTACACCTTGTTCAAACTGACTATTATACAGGTTAGCATAGAATCCGTTCTGTGCCATAAGTTCATCATGGCTTCCCTGTTCGATAATATCTCCATCCTTCATTACCAGTATAATATCAGCATTCTTAATAGTTGATAGTCTGTGAGCTATAATAAAACTTGTTCTTCCCTTCATAAGGTTATCCATAGCCTTCTGTATTCTCTCTTCAGTACGTGTATCTACTGAACTGGTTGCCTCGTCAAGAATCAAAATCTTATTCTGTGCAAGAATTGCTCTGGCTATTGTAAGAAGCTGTTTCTGTCCCTGTGACACATTGCTTGCTTCCTCGTTAAGTTCCATATTGTAACCGTCCGGAAGTGTCTTTATAAAGTGATGTGCATGAGCTGATTTTGCTGCTGCAATTACCTCTTCATCTGTAGCATCAAGTCTTCCGTATCTGATGTTTTCCATAATAGTTCCCTTAAACAACCAGGTATCCTGCAGAACCATTCCAAACAGTTCTCTTAGCTCACTTCTATCATACTTTGAAGTGCTCTCACCGTCAACCAAAATATCACCACTGTTTATGTCATAAAACTTCATAAGAAGCTTAACTATTGTAGTCTTACCTGCACCAGTTGGTCCAACAATGGCAACCTTCTGTCCCTGTTTAACTTTCACGCTGAAATTATTAACAATGATTTTCTCAGGATTATATCCAAATGACACATTCTTAAATTCAACGTCTCCAACCAAAGAATTAATATCCTTATCAGAATGTTCTGTCGCCAAAAGCTGTTCTTCATCCTCACCTAAAAATTCAAAAACACGTTCAGCCGCTGCAGTCATAGACTGAATCATATTTGACACCTGCGCCATCTGACTTATTGGCTGTGTGAAGCTCTTAACATACTGAATGAACGATACAATGTCACCCACTTCAATGGTCTTTTTAATCGCTAAAAAGCCACCCAAAACTGCAACCGCCGCATATCCTAAATTGCCGATAAAATTCATGGCAGGCATCATAAGTCCTGATAAAAACTGTGATTTCCAGGCTGACTCATATAATGTTTCATTAGTTTTTTCAAATGTCTCTATAGAGCTTTTTTCTTTGTTGAATACTCGAATAACGTTATGTCCACCAAATACTTCTTCCACCTGTCCATTAACATGACCTAAATATTCCTGCTGCTGCTTAAAGTATTTCTGCGATTTATGCACAACAAATCCAACGCAGATTCCTGAGAGTGGAATAATTGCAAGTGCAATAAGAGTGAGCAACGGACTTATGGTAAGCATCATAATAAGAATACCTATAAGTGTGGCAACTGAAGTGATAAGCTGTGTAATACTCTGATTAAGACCCATTCCAAGCGTATCTACATCGTTAGTAATATAAGATAACACTTCACCATTTGCCTTCTTATCAAAATAATTCATTGGCAGTCTGTTGATTTTCTCTGTCATCTCTTTCCTCATTCTATAACAGATGTTTTGGGTAATTCCCGTCATTATCAGCCCTTGAATAAATGCAAATAATGAACTTAACAGGTAAAGTCCTATCATTATGAGAATAATTTTAAAAATTCCGTCAAAATCAATACCTGTTCCTCCACCCATCTTTGATGTCAGGCCGTTAAAAATCTTTGTAGTTATTTTTCCTACTATCTTTGGACCAATTACGGCAAACACACTGCTTGCTGCCGCAAATAACATTACAAAGAAAATACCTATCTTGTATCTTCCCATATAGTCCATAAGCTTTTTGATAGTGCCCTTGAAATCTTTAGCCTTCTCTACAGACATACCTGCATTCATAGGTCCATGTGGTTTTTTATGTTGTTTAAATTCTTTACTCATGCTGACCTCCATTTCCTGCTAAAGACGCATTAATTTCTGCTTCTGACAACTGTGACTGTGCTATCTGTTTATACACATCACAATTCTTAAGAAGTTCTCTATGTGTACCAATTCCTGCTATTTCACCATCATCTAACACGATAATCTGTTCAGCATTAAGAATTGTACTTATTCTCTGTGCCACAATAATAACTGTTGAGTCTTTTATCTCTTCTTTAAGTGCCTTTCTAAGTGCTACGTCAGTCTTATAATCAAGTGCTGAGAAGCTGTCATCAAACACATAGACTTTTGGATTCTTTGCAATTGCCCTGGCAATAGACAGTCTTTGTTTCTGTCCACCACTGACATTAGTACCACCCTGTGAGATTGGACTTTTATAGCCTTCTTCCTTCTGGCTTATAAATTCCTCTGCCTGGGCGATGGCTGCAGCTCTTTTTATCTCTTCATCAGTTGCATCTTCCTTACCAAATCTTAAGTTAGATGCAATGTCACCCGAAAAGAGAACTCCCTTTTGAGGAACGAATCCAAGCTTATTTCTTAAATCCTCCTGAGACATATCTCTTATATCAATACCATCAATTGTAATATAACCTTCGGTTACATCATAGAATCTTGGAATCAGATTCACAAGAGTTGTCTTACCACTTCCTGTACTACCGATAATAGCTGTAGTCTGCCCTGGCTTTGCAGTAAATGTGATATTTTTTAACACATCATCATCTGCGTTTGGATATTTGAACGATACATCCTTAAATTCAACTACTCCATTACCAGCTTCTTTATTCTCGGTAATGCCTTCTCTGTCTACAACTGTAAGCTCTGTGTTTAAAATCTCGTCAACACGGGTAGCAGAAACAGCTGCTCTTGGCATCATAATCGATATCATTGTGAGCATCAAAAATGACATTACAATAAGCATTGTGTATGTAATAAACGCTGTCATCTCACCCACCTGCATTGTTCCCTTGTCTATTCCTTTTGCACCAAACCATAAAATAGCAAGTGTTATGCAGTTCATAATAAGCATCATGGCAGGTTGCATAAATGCCATTACCCTGTTTACAAAAAGCTGTGTTTTCTTTAATACTTTATTGGCTTCATCAAATCTTTCTTCCTCGTATCTTTCTCTGCTAAAAGCTCTGATAACCGGAAGACCGGTTAAAATCTCTCTTGCTACAAGGTTTACCCTGTCCACAAGACTCTGCATAATCTTAAACTTAGGCATTGCAATTACCATAAGAACCATAACTATGCAAAGTATAGCTATAACAGCTACTACAATAATCCAGCTAAGTGAGGCGTTGGTTGAAAGCACTTTTATAATTCCGCCTATTGCCATAACCGGTGCAAACATAACCATTCTAAGAAGCATTACAATTACCATCTGTATCTGCTGAATATCATTTGTACTTCTTGTTATAAGCGATGCAGTTGAGAACTTATCCATCTCCACATTTGAAAACGCCAATACTTTTCTAAATACCTGGTTTCTAAGATTCATGGCAGTTTTTGCCGCAGTCTGTGCCGCAATCATTCCCACAAAAATAGCAACTATCATTCCAAGCATAGACACTAAAAGCATCTTAATTCCGCTTTTAATAAGATATTTTGTCTGAAAATCGCCCATATCAATACCACAGGCTTCATATTCCTGTGATATGTATTTGCAGTTTAACTGGGACACCATATTCTCAGCTAGTGAGCCAAACATATCATATACTTCATCAAGTGCAGCTACTCTGGTCTCATTAGTAGAGTCTTCACCATATAATGCCTGTTTAAGCTTTTCCATCTTCTCCATATCCATTCCAAGTGCATTATCAGAAGTAGTAGTTCCCTGACCGAGTGCTGAAATAATCAGACCATTTAACATAACAGGCTTTGTTAGAAGCTCTTCTACTTCTCTATACTCGCTTCCCTTAGCTTTTAAATTAAGGATTTCGTCTTCATCCTCTGACTTCTTGCCAGTCTTTTCGTAAGCATTAAGCACTGTCTGCTGTTTGTCTTCCGGCACGAACATAACAAGTCCATCAAGACTCTTTTGTCTTATTTTCTCTGGTATTATTTCTTTTATTCCCTCTTTTGATATACCCACATCAACAATGTCTGCAGTATAGTTAGGTAATTCCAAATCACAGTACGCCTGAACGATGAGTAATAACACAATTACAAACACTGCCAATTTGGATTTTTTCAAATAGCCAAAAATGCTTTTCATCTGATTTTTTCCCTTCCTTCCTATATTTTACAGTTATTTATCATAACGCAATTAAAAATCTAGTGCAAGGCAGATTTTATAACTTTTTTATGAACTTTTATTTTTAAATCCATAGAACATGAGGAATTAAAAAAAGGAGCTGCGATAGCTCCTTTTTCATCTTATATATTCCGAATTAATTACGGATGAATTAATTAGTTAGCCTTTCCAACTGATCCAAATAATTCCATCTTTTCCTTAACTGTAGCTTTAATTGCATCGAAACCTGGTGCTAATAACTTACGTGGGTCAAATCCCTTACCCTGCTGATCCTTACCAGCTTCTACGTATTCACGTGTTGCAGCAGCAAATGCAAGCTGACATTCTGTGTTAACGTTAATCTTAGCTACACCAAGTGAAATAGCTTTCTTAATCATATCTTCCGGTATACCTGTACCACCGTGAAGAACTAATGGCATATCACCTGTTAACTGCTGAACAGCATCAAGTGTTTCAAAGCTGAGTCCTTCCCAGTTATCTGGGTATTTACCATGAATATTACCGATACCTGCTGCAAGCATTGTTACACCAAGATCAGCGATTGCTTTACATTCGTTAGGGTCTGCACATTCACCCTTACCAATAACACCATCTTCTTCTCCACCGATTGATCCAACTTCAGCTTCAAGAGACATATTGTGTTCTTCTGCGATCTTAACTAATTCTTTTGTCTTAGCTACGTTCTCATCGATTGGATAGTGTGAACCATCGAACATAATTGAAGAGAATCCTGCTTCAACGCACTTTAAACATCCTTCGTAGCTACCATGATCTAAGTGAAGAGCTACTGGAACTGTGATGTTTAATTCTTCAAGCATTCCATTAACCATACCTACAACAGTCTTATAACCTGTCATGTACTTTCCTGCACCTTCAGAAACACCAAGGATAACCGGTGAGTTTAATTCCTGTGCTGTTAAAAGGATAGCCTTTGTCCATTCAAGATTGTTGATGTTGAACTGTCCAACTGCATAATGTCCTGCTTTTGCTTTCTGAAGCATATCTTTTGCTGATACTAACATAAATAATTACCTCCGTATTGTATTAAATAGTTGTAAATAACACTTTGTGTTTCATTATATACCATTTTATCTTGTTCAACAAGTTATTTTTTTGTTGTACCCGGGAAATTCAGCAATAAGAACAATTTTTCAGTATATCCACCTGTTTTTCTTCTGTTATCTACAATATTTTCCATCAGTTTGTATAAAATATTTCTCTCTTCCTCCTGAATAATTGTATCTTCCTTTGAAAAAACAGCCTTTTCAATTGTCTTAAGTGCTGATAATGTCTCATCATAGTCCGTCTCAAAATGATTCGACAATTTATCTGCTTTATCAGTAATTGTCATATCATTTGAAATTGCACATTTTGACTTTTGGCATATACGGTCCAATAATTTTGACATATATATGGTTGAACGCCTGTGATTTTTCTGATTAAGCTTAGCAATCCTTTTCTTTCTGCTTTCTGTTATAATTCCCACAGCTACAGTGCCTGCAAGCATACATCCAAAAAGAATCACTGCAATCTTTATAACATTTGACCAGTCTACATTCTCTGATTTTTGAGCTTTATTGTTCTTGCCGGTCGTCTTACTCTTCGTAGTTGAAGTTTTTTCTGTCGTTTTTGTTGTCCCTGATGTCTGCTGTACATTTTTTGTAGTCGTCTCAGGCTCTTTTACATAGCTCTTGTCAATATCTGAACTGTACCCCGGTGTCACTTCAACCGGAATCCATCCATAGTATGCAGAGTAAATCTCTGTCCAGGCATGTGCATTTCCACTCTTTACATCAATCTTTGAGTAGGGCACTTCTCCTATATCTCCCTCACGATTTATAATCTGTTTTCTATTCTCTTTAGAAATAACATTTTTTAAATAATCCTTATTTGATACAAGGTATCCCTCTACATATCTTGCCGGAACCCCCATCTGTCTGAACATAATCGTGGCTGCTGTTGCATAGTAGCTGCAATAACCCTTTCTGTCATTTATAAGGAACTCCGTGAGCAAATCCTCCCCATCTTTAAGACATCCCGGCTTTAACGAATATGTGCAGCGTTTACTAAGAGTATCCTTCACAAACTTAATCTGCTCTTCAATACCTGCACTCCACATTTTGTACATTTTAAGCTCATGATCAAAATAATCCTTAACCTCTTTAGTGATAGTATCCTCTGTCAAACCAGAGTATAATTCATTCCAAATCAGATAATCATTGTGTATTCCATCATCAAATTCCCATTCTAAAGTACTATCAGAATATATCCCGTCACATTTATAGTTGATAAAATTGTAGCTGCACTCATTTGGCATAATGTTATTGACAGCTAAATCATTATCCACCGAATACATACTAAGATCTGCGAAGTACGGATAATAAAAATAATCTCTTGAAGCTCCTGTAAGCTTAAATGATATAGTATCATACAGCTTTTTCTCGAAGGATTCTAAATTTGCTTTCCCTTCACTACTTTCTATGTTATCCATATATAAGATAGAATCCACAAGCATATTATAGCCTCTGTTCATTCTGTCATAGTTAATCCATCCGTTTGACATTATCTCCTTCAGCTGAACAAAATCTCTTTGCTCCTGTGACAGACCTTCCCAGTGATCACCTTTATAATTAACTCCTATATACGCTTTTATATATATAGAACCACTGTCGGATGGCACGTCAATCTCAAACGCCGAATCATTGCCAAGCTTTAATTCATCTGCCTCACCCAGTTTTCCGCCTGAAACACCACCACTTGCAATATTTTTCTTGTTAAATAGAGTGATCCAATTCCAGTTTGACAATTTATCCAGTTTGTTCTCAATATAATCCCTGGTCTTTTGAATCGACTCTTCTCTGTTATAGTTTACAGGACTGACAGTATTTGTAGCTATCACATTACACACAAGTGCTATCGTCATTATACAGACAACCACATCCATCGACCGTTTTGAGTCAATATAAATCTTTCCCTTTATACTTCTTAAATGTTTTGGTGGCATAAGTGAAAGAAAAGAAAGCATAAGAGCAGTATAAAGAAGCATAATCTTTCTGCCCGGCATCACACCTACCGCAAGTCCCATAATCAACGGAATTGACGTAAATATCATTAAAAATAACGCATGTATTTTGTACCATATAAGTGTGACTACTGTTAATGCAAGCTCCATATTTACAACAATTATCAACAGCGTCACCGCACTTTTTTTATTAAACTCTCCTGTCACAAAAGTGTTTATGTCTTTATCAAAATAAAAATTAATCTTTTCTATTATGAGATTAACCGATTCTAACACCGCACTTCTAAGCTCGTATCTGTTAAAATATACAACCGCAAGAAGAGTGGCAAATGCACATATAAGCACATATTTTGTAATACGCTGATTAGCTACTCCAACTGAAATCCCCAACACCTCTAATAGTGTAAATGCTGCAATCACTTTCATATTACAGGGCAGATTAAACACGTCCACCAAAACCATAACAGGAATTATTACACTCATAAATGCGAACAGTATCGTTATTAATTTATTCTGCTTTGATGTGTCATGCACACCTTTTATTCTAATGCCCATTATAATTCCCCTATATTCTCTTCCATGTCATTTACATAAATCACATTAATAGATTCACCGGAATATCTGTCATTATAAACTGATTTATCATATACATTTTCATGTGTAGATAAATTAAGAAGCTCATAGATAGTTGATTCAAGATTCTCCTCGTCAAGAATCTGTCTTCTGACTACATCTGCCTCGTCCTCATTGTAATAGCTAATATAATGATATCCCTGATTCTGAATCAGCGAAGCCGACAAATTACATACCTTTTGAATCAATTCATCACATAATTTTTCTCTGTCTTCTCCTGTAAAATGCATATCAAAATATAAAACGGCAGATATAGAAATCGGATATCCAAATTCCTTTACGTAGGTCTCATCCTTTTTAGCTGAGAGCTTCCAGTGAATCTTTTGGAGCTTGTCTCCCTCTCTGTACTCACGCAGTTCAAATACGTGAGACGGGTCATTCCCCGGCCTGTCCTCCATATATTTGTCAGTATCCTCACAGGACTCATATTCAGCCTCTTTTACACTTATACCATACGGCTCTATGGAAGGCATAAAATACACACAGGTTTCACCCTTTGACTTAACCTTATATCTGAATAAGTAAAACAAATCATACACATAACACTTATCTATGCTCACTGTGACTCTGCCACAATAATCAGAAGTAAAATCTAAAGTAATTTCGTTTTTTCTAAAATCATTTATTCCGCAATTGACTTCTATTTTTTTCTCGCCGTACATAAAGTTGCCCGTGAATTTTAGTCTTATTTTGGCTTTAAGAAAAGGAAATGGAGACATATTTTTTGCTACAATCTTCAATGAGACCTTTTCTCCCTTTTGCACCGATACATTCTCACTGAGAAGAGTAATCCTTACAAACTTTGAAAAAACAAGCGACAATATGACGCTTATCAGTGTCATCATTACAAATACAAACAAAAACAGGAACGCACTATAGTCTTCATATAGCATAAAAGTCCAGATTGCACTGCCAAGCAAAAGTACATAAAGAAGTCTACTTTTCATTATGTTCCTCCACCTTGGTTTCTTTTAGAATCCTGTTTACAATATCCGATACTTTAACTCCTGAAAGCTTAGCCTTTGTGTTGAGAATTACTCTGTGTTCTGCCGTACTTAGTAAAATCTCCTTAATATCATCAGGAACAACATAATTTCTGCTGTTCATATATGCATTTGCCTTTGCAGCTTTTAGTATAGCAATACTTCCTCTTGGACTTATTCCAAGAGCAACTTCGCTCATATCTCTCGTCTTCGCTGATATTTTTGCTATATATTCATAAATTGAATCATGTACAAATATGTTATCAACTTCTTCCCTAATCTTGCAGAGAATTTCACCACTAAAAACAGGTGTTACTCTGTCAAGCGGATTACTTCCCTGCTTTCCCTTTAACATCATCACTTCGTTCTCAACTGATGGATAGCCCATAGAAAGCTTAAACATAAACCTGTCAACCTGCGATTCAGGAAGCATATGAGTTCCAACTGAACCTACCGGATTCTGTGTAGCCATCACGATAAACGGTTCCGGAATCGGTCTTGTCTTACCGTCAACAGTAACCTTATGCTCCTCCATAGCTTCCAGAAGAGCGGACTGAGTCTTTGAAGACGTTCTGTTAATCTCATCGGCCAGGAACATATTGCACATTATTCCACCCTTAACATATTCAAACTCACCCGTTTTCTTGTTGTACATCGAAAATCCGGTAACATCAGATGGCATTACATCCGGTGTAAACTGAATTCTGTTATAGTCAAGGCTCATCGCCTTTGAAAAACTAAGTGCCAGCGTTGTCTTACCTGTTCCCGGAACATCCTCTATCAGAATGTTACCACCGGCAATTATGGCCAGCATAATTTTTTTTATTACCTCGTCCTTACCTACAATTACATTCGATACCTCACCTATTACTTTATTGCATAATTCGCTCCCTGTCATATTAACCTCCAAATTATTTATCTATTTCCAATGTGTTCATACCTGCCCATTTCCACTCGCCATTATTTTTTACAAAAATGCAAATTAGCCTGTTGTCATTTTCTACATCATTACCTTGCTTAAATCCTACACCATATACCATCTGTTTAAATGTAACCACGCATGAGAAGCACTCATCGTTGTACATTTTAAATTCACTGACTGCCTGGTCCTTAAGTGATGTAGAATTGTGGTCTGTATACCAGGTTACACCGATTGTGGAAAGCTTCGACTTAAGCCCGTAAACGGTATCATCCGGGTAAAGATATGGTGTAAGTGCTGAAAATGAACCATCATTAGAGATATAAAGTGCATACTTATTAATCATATCTATAATCCATGAAGTGTTCTCATTTGCAAATTCTTCTGTTGCCTGGAAGCCAAAGGTATAATTGTCTCCTTCCACATTGCCCTCCATCTCATCGCCTTCCTGATTGTAGGCTTTTACTTCATAATCACTGTAAATATTCTCTATGGTGTACTCGCACACATTAGGCATCGAAGTTACGTAGGCTTTTACATTTTCAATAAGCTCTCCCTCGCTCGTGGACTTGCTTATATAATCTGATTTAACCTGTACTCCGTTAATCTCAACGGAATAATCTTCCGGTGCCACAATCTTAACTGTCTTACCACCCTCTATCTTGATTTCAGGGTATGTAATTGTATCAACACTCCACTTATTCTTACCTTTTTTACCTGAATTCTTCTTGTACTTAACTTCCATCAGATTCTGTTTTCCGGACATAACCGTATATGTTGGATTTTTAGTTGTATACTTTCCGGCTGTTCTTTTGTATGTAATCGTATTCTTATCTATATTGATATCGAGATATTTATCAAGTACTTTGTCTGAATCCTCAAATTCTGAAACTGTGATATTATTGTTTGTACAAAGATTCGGTATGTAATTAGTATCATCGAAATCTTCTACAAATCTCTCAATCGCATGTTCCGGAAGTTCATCCTCATACACAGAAACAATATCCCAAAGCTTGTACCACACTACTGCAATTGCAACCATAAATACAAGAATATATATAAGCATAAAAATATGGAATTTAGATTTTTTCTTCTTCACTGTAAAATCCTCCTCGCTATCTGACCAACACTGCTGTTGGGAGCTGTCTTGTACCATAAAGTGATGAACAATTTGTAATCACCTCTCCCTTATACACCATATTTGATGATGTACCGCCATCGAGATTCGCTGCGTTTACCGCCTCATACTGAACCATTATATTTATAACATCCTCATATGAAGCGCCAAGACTGCTTGCCTGACGTCCATCAATCACCAACAGAAGTATTGCTCCGTCTGCTCTCTGACCAATGGCAGTTCTCGGATTCAGACCACTGCTGCTTCCAAGTACTTCAGATGGCTCGCCATTTTTTACAAAGATAGGACCTGCACCAAAACAGACGCAGTCTCTTATCCCTTCTTCGAGTGCCTGCTTTCCTGACATTGCATCAAGACGTAAAATATTATTCTTGTCAATTCCTACTACCAACGGATACACTGTATTCTCTGATCCGTATAAAAGCTTGCCTTCTGATATTACAAGACCGACAGGATATTCACCATGACTCATACCACCTTCATCTGCGAATTCTCCACCATTAACACCCGCAACTGCGCCGTACCTCTCTACTATCTGATCAACTCTCTTTCCAACGCTTCCATCAAAATCCCCCTTAACCCCTACAAACACTCTGGAAGGGTCTTTGATAATCATCATTTTTCCTCTATATGTAGGTCCTGTTACATCTTTGATTTCTATATCACTATCCTCTGTATCATCTTCTGCCGATTCATTATCAGTATTTGAATTATTGCCACCTGCATTGATATTGATAAGTGAAGTATCTGTATCCTCATCACTATAAACTACCTTATTAGAATTAATTATCTGTTGAATCTCATTCTCTGACAAGTAAATATTAGGGCACCATTTGATACCACTTGTCTCTCTTGCTGAGATGACAAATAACTCTTTGGCACGTTTAGACGGACCATTAATCAATATCCACATAATACCATATAGAGCAATCAACAATATACACAAAGTGGTACATATGACTAAAAGTATTCTAGCCAGTATCCTCTTTACCGAAAGACTTTTTTTCTTATTCATAATTTCCTCCATTCCCTTCAGAAACGCTAATCTTTATAGACCCAGTTTCTCTGTATTCTGAAACTGATAAAAAACAACAATGTATCGACAACAAATTTTATAATAGTAATTATCCCACCATTTGCCCCCAAAAGCACTGACAGCATAAACACAAGTGCGTAAGACACCATCATCTGACATACACAAAGCGTATAATACTTAATAATAGTGTGTTTCATCCGTCCTTTTGATTCAAATACTATCTTATGATTTATAAAATAATTGCAAAGGGACGACACCACCCTTGCAAATGCAGTTGCCACAAATATGTAAATGCTCCTTTTTAGCACGCCCTTAAGCAGCATACATATCAGATAAAAAACTGACAAATCAATAATTGATGATACAAACGAATTCATCACAAACTTAAATATTACCTTATAGATTCTAATAGAATCCTTAATCGGATTAAAATGTGACGACGAATTATCTTCTATATAAATTGTCTTAATCTTAATCTCGCTAAAAGCTATTGCATGAGATTTCATATACAAAAGCATATTAGTCTCATACTCATATCTGTCGCCTTCTACCAAAAGCATATCACTAAGGTATTTAGCCGGTATCGCCCTAAGACCCGTCTGAGTATCAGATAGCTTTATTCCACAAAAAATTCTAAACACCGCTCTTGTCATATTATTGCCAAAACGACTTCTAAATGGAACGCCTGCTTCCTTAAAATCGCGACATCCTATTATTACTTTGTCCTCTTTGCTATATAGTGCCTTAGCACACTTATCTATATCTTCAACCTTGTGCTGATTATCTCCATCAACTGTAATCGCACTCATTAAAGGCTTATTTTCTATCATATATCTAAACGCAGTTCTAAGCGCATATCCCTTTCCCCTGTTGATTTCATGTCTTAAAACAATTAAGCCCCTCTCTTTTGCATAGTCAAATGGAGCCTGATGTAATTCATCACTTCCATCATCAACTATTAATATATTATTATAACCTGCTCCTGTTACCGAATCTATCACCTCGATAAGTAAATCGTCAGGATTTAGAGACGGTATAACAATCATTATATTTTGTTTCACTCTTATCCTCCATCTGCAAATTTGCATCCACTTTTTAATATACATTGTCACCAATAAAAACTCAATACATATATTACTATTAAATCCGTAACATTTAGTGAACTTGTGGGAGGAAAAATGAATTATTACAGTTTTTCACCTTGCAATATGCCAATCGGTATGGCATATGTCCCATGGCAAAAATGGGGAAATTTATACGATGTTGAACAAGGTTTATATACCGGTACTATTTTTAAAGACTTAGATAAACCATATGAAGGAGGATGTTTCAATGCAAAAATGCGAATGTGAGCACCTTCTTCATGTTATAACCTTATCTAGTTTTGCTATGGATGATGCAAGACTTTTTCTTGATACTCATCCAAACGATCCCGAAGCACTGGCCTACTATGAAAAAAACAAAAAAATTCGCGAAAATGCCATTGCAAGCTACAACGAATATTGTGGCTCATTCAGTTCATATGACGGTCCTATGAAACCACCTTTTCCGTGGGAAGGAGGAAATAAATAGATGTGGAGTTATGAGAAAAGATTACAATATCCTCTTAAATTAAAGAAAAAAGATCCAAAAGCCGCCCAGATTATTATCAGTCAGTACGGTGGTCCCGACGGAGAGCTTAGCGCTTCACTAAGATATTTGTCACAAAAGTATGCTATGTCCAACAAGAAGGTTGCAGGACTTTTAAATGATATCGGTACAGAAGAGTTAGCCCACCTTGAACTCGTAGGTGCAATTGTGTATCAGTTAACTGATGGATTGTGCACAGATGAAGTTAAGCAGTCAGGCTTTGACAAGTATTTCGTTGACCATACATTTGGTGTCTATCCACAGTCTGCCGGCGGCTCTGCCTTTACTGCGACATATCTTCAGTCAAAGGGGGATCCAATCACAGATCTTATGGAGGATATGGCTGCTGAACAGAAGGCAAGAACTACCTACGACAATATATTAAATCTTGTGTCTGATCCTGATATACGTGAGCCAATCAAGTTTCTCCGTACAAGAGAGATAGTGCATTTCCAGAGATTTGGAGAGGCTCTTCGAATGGTAACTGAGGAGCTTGACTCTAACAATTTCTATGCGGTAAATCCTGCACTTTGTAAGCATAAAAAGTAACATAGCGTCTCATCATATATACAAAAGGAGTTACGATGTTAATCTCGTAACTCCTTTTATCTACAAACCTTTTGGTATGGAAATCCAGAATTCAACGCCATCATCCAAATTTCTAACGCCGTATTTTCCACCATGCATTTCCATTATTGTCTTTACAATATAAAGTCCAAGTCCTGTATGACCTAAACCATTATCTTCATCTTTTTCTTTATCCTGATCCATCACATAAAAACTGTTCCATATTTTATCCATAACTTCACTATCAATAGGCATTCCCTGATTAAAAATTCGAACCTCAACATTATCACCATCTTCCTGAATTATAAGTCGAATCTTCTTACCCTTTTCAGTATGCTGTAATGCATTCATTACAAAATTATTCACTGCCTGTTCAATAAATTCTCTATCTCCATATATGTTACAGTTTTCTATCAGTTGTTTTTCCACTTTGATATTTTTCTGTTTAAATAAAGATTCATATTTCATTAAGATATACTCTACTGTCTCATTTAAAGAAAATTCTTTCTTCTCAACTTTTCCCATATTATGCTCAATAATATTCATCTCAAGCAGATTACCAACCATTTCTGACATCTTGGCAACTTCTTCCTGAATAGACTCATAATATATCCTCTTCTTTTCTTCTTCCTTAAGATACTGAAGCATTTCCACCTGGCTGGAAATCACTGCCAAAGGTGTCTTTAGTTTATGCGAAACATTCGAGATGAATTCCTTCCTTGCTCTGTTCATCCTTTCCTGTTCCACTTTTTGAAGCATTATTCTATCTTTATTATTCTCAATATCCACCACATACTGTTGTGTCTGCTCTGACATCTTATTAATGCTTACTGCCAATTGATTCAATTCTTCAAAGCTTCCCATATCATCAGGGCACCCGGCAAACTCCTGTTTAGCCACACTATTAACAACCATATCC
>JBGVIE010000059.1:0-8366 GCA_045122895.1 Lachnospiraceae bacterium | reverse complement strand
ACTACACGATTTATTACCAAACTCAACATGCAGATTGCGGTTCACAACATGGTATATCCTTTTGATTAGTGGTACGATTATTGTAATTGGACATCGAATCACTGTAACAAGTAAATTTATCTCAGAATGGAGACAGAGTATTTATGATTACAAGAATGCAATATATTAGCAAGTAAGATTCAAATTTTCATGGAATTGGTATTAATAGTGTTAAGAATACTGTAAAAAAATATAATGGACAGATTGGATTCTATAAAGAGGAAGATTATTTTGTCTGTCAGATTTTGTTACTTAATAAGGATAAGAAAAGGGTATCATAATGATATCCTTTTTCTTTTATAAGTATATTTTTCGGATGTCAAGACTTTTTTTATTACAGATTATGCACGAAAATCGACAGATTATGCAAAAGGCGAGATTTATTTTTTTGCATCTGCTATACTTTGGGCATACCAAAAGAAAAGAGGTGATAGGTATGCTTGAAAGGATTTTAATATCTTTGGCCAGGGTATCATGTTATTCAGCATCATGGATATGCCTGTATGGGGCAGAAGCTCCAAAAAATAAAGAGTATGGAAGTAAATGACAGAAATAATATGAACATATATGCAAAGTATTGGCACACAGGAATGGTGTTTGAGATTGCGGATTTAATACAGGAGAAGAAGCAGAAACCAATGAGTGAACTTGAAGAAGGAGAAACGGGTGAATATTATTATGTTTTTTCAGTAGCTAGCTGTAACTTGTGTAAAAGACTATGGAATGACGTGCAAAATACTACTGTTTGGTTTGAGATACAGGACACCAGAGTATGTCCGATTCTCAGGAGAGTACAGGTAATAAATTAAAATGTAAAGGATGAACGTTATGTATATAGAACTAAAAAATATATCAAAGGATATAAAGGGAGCAAATGTCTTATCTGATATAAATATCAGATTTGAGAGTGGCAAGGTGTATGGACTGCAGGGGAAAAACGGATGTGGTAAGACGATGCTGATGCGTATGATATGCGGACTTATCAAACCAACTACAGGGACTGTAGATATCAATGGGAAACTATTGTGGAAGGATATAAGTTTTCCGGAGAGTGTAGGAACTCTTATAGAGAATCCGGCATTTTTGGATAACTATACCGGATTTGATTATTCTTGATGAACCGATAAATGCAATAGACAAAGAAGGAGTACTGTTAATAAGAAATGTACTTGATGAACTTAAGAAGAGAGACAAGATAATTATAATAGCATGTCATGACGCGGCTGAGATGGATGTACTTGCAGATGAGATAATAGTAATGGAAACAGGTAGAATTTCCAGAGATGTATGAATAGGCAGAAATGTGATATTGTGAATTGTTTGGATAATTTATCTATAAAAGTTTGACAAAGAAGAATTTGTTCTGTATACTATTCAATACGTCATAAAGTTTCCGTGCAGCCGGGGAGATAGCGGTGCCCTGTACCTGCAAACCGCTCTAGCAGGGGTGATATCTCGTGTCGGATAATTCCTTGTAGGGCTGCCCTTGATAAGTGGCGATGACGTTTGGGTCTTACGCAATGAGAATTCATGAACCGTGTCAGGTCAGGAATGGAGCAGCACTAAGTGAAACCTCTCATGTGCCGTGAGGGTGCCTGGACTGAGTTAACTGTCAAGGTAACGCCTATGAGATTTATACAAAGCGAGATGCACGGAGTTAATATATATATTAGTACGCGTTAGATGGAGTCATCTAACGTTTTTTTCATAAATTGTGTTTGGCTCGGAACAGTTACAATAATCTGATAATAGAAAGAAGGCAGGAGATATGTATGATTACAACATAGCGCAGTGGTTTTTATTCTTTGTAATATACTGCTTTGCGGGGTGGATATGGGAATGTTCATACGTGTCAGTGAGAACTAAAAAGCTTACAAACAGGGGCTTTCTTATAGGACCATATATACCGATATATGGCAGTGGCGCTGTAATAATACTGCTTGCGGCACTTCCTGTAAAGAATAACATAATACTTGTATTTATACTTGGAATGGTGGCAGCATCGCTGCTTGAATATTTTACAGGTCTTGCTATGGAAGCTGTTTTCAAAGTGAAATACTGGGATTACAGCGACTGCCTTTTAAATCTTAAAGGATACATATGTTTAAAGGCTTCCCTTATGTGGGGTTTTTTCTCGGTGCTGCTGATTAATTATGTGCATAAGCCGGTTGAGAGATTTGTAATGAACATAAATGTTACGGCAATATATGTAATTGCTGTAATACTTGCGGTTATTATGGGTGTGGATACAGTAGTTTCAGTTAAAGCTGCTGTGGATCTTAAGAAAATTTTACAACAGATTACAGAGAATAATGAAGAAATCAAGAGACTTCAGAAGCGGCTGGATGTGTTTATTGCAGTGGCTGAAGATGAGAAAGAGAAACTGCGTGCTTCTATTGAGGAGAAAATCTCAGAAGGAAGAGCGATTCTTGCACAGTCAAAGACAATTCCAAGATGGCAGATTATTGCAAATCCAACTGCCAAGTCAAAGCATTTTATGGAAGCTTTGGAACAGTTTAGAGAACACATACATAAAATAGCAAATCATTGATGATATTTGGAATATAGGGTATAATAGTACTATAATTTTGTTCGAAAGGATGTGTTCGTGATGAGAATTGGAATGCTTACAAGTGGTGGAGACTGCCAGAGCCTTAATGCGTCTATGAGAGGCGTGGCGAAATCCCTTTATGAGAATGTACCGGAAGTGACTATATATGGTTTTTTAGAGGGATATAAGGGACTTATATATGGCAATTATAAAGAACTTAAGCCTCACGATTTTTCGGGAATACTTACACAGGGTGGAACTATTATCGGAACATCAAGACAGCCATTTAAACAGATGAGAACACCTGATGAGAATGGTCTTGATAAGGTTAAGGCGATGAAGGACAACTACAAGAAGCTAAAACTTGACTGTCTCGTGATTCTTGGTGGAAACGGAACACACAAGACGGCCAACCTTCTAAGAGAAGAGGGACTTAATGTGGTGACGCTGCCAAAGACTATTGACAATGACATCTGGGGAACAGATATGACATTTGGCTTCCAGAGTGCAGTAGATATAGCTACTAATGCAATTGATTGTATCCATACAACTGCAGCCTCACATGGAAGAGTGTTTATTGTGGAGGTTATGGGACACAAGGTTGGATGGATGACACTTTACGCAGGAATTGCAGGAGGAGCAGATATTATACTTCTTCCGGAGATTCCGTATGATATAGATATGGTTGTGGAGGCACTGGAGAGAAGGAATAAGCAGGGAAAGCGTTTCTCAATCCTGGCAGTAGCAGAAGGTGCTATTTCGAAGGAAGATGCAGCACTTTCAAAGAAAGAATTAAAGCAAAAGAGAAAGAACAGTCCATATCCTTCAATTTCATACGAAATTGGAGAGGAGATTGGAAAGAGAACAGGACAGGAGATAAGAGTTACCATTCCGGGACATACACAGAGAGGTGGAAGTCCTGTACCATATGATCGAGTATTGTCATCGAGATTTGGTGCTGCGGCAGCAAAGCTTATTATGAATGGTGAGTTTGGATATATGGTTGGAATGAAGAATGGAGAAGTAGTAAAAGTTCCACTTGAAGAAGTGGCAGGTAAGCTTAAGGTGGTAGATAAAGATTCGTCTATTATCAGGGAAGCAAAGCTTATGGGAATTAGTTTTGGAGATTAGATAAATGTCGTACACAGCACTGTATAGGAAGTTCAGACCTGATACCTTTGAAAAAGTAAAAGGTCAGGATCATATAGTAACAACTTTAATAAATCAGATAAAGGCAGACAGAATTGGTCACGCGTATCTTTTTTGTGGAACAAGAGGAACAGGTAAGACATCTGTTGCAAAGCTTTTTGCAAAAGCAGTAAACTGTGAGAATTCTAAGGACGGAAGTCCCTGCAATGAATGTCCTACATGCAAAAGTATTATGGCAGGGACATCGATGAATGTAATAGAAATCGATGCTGCATCGAATAACGGTGTAGACAATATACGATTGATTAACGACGAAGTACAGTATTCTCCCACAGAAGGTAAGTACAAGGTCTATATCATAGATGAGGTTCATATGCTTTCCATAGGTGCATTCAACGCACTATTGAAAACACTTGAGGAACCACCCTCATACGTCATTTTTATACTTGCAACAACTGAGGTTCACAAGATACCAATTACTATTATGTCGAGATGTCAGAGATATGATTTCAAGCATATAACGGTTGATACAATCTTTCAGAATCTTAAAGAACTTTCGGAGGCGGAAGAGCTTAATGCCGAAGATAAGGCGTTAAGATACATAGCAAAAGCGGCTGATGGTTCAATGAGAGATGCACTTAGTCTTCTTGATCAGTGCAGCGCATTCTATATTGGTAAGCCCCTTACCTATGAGAATGTTTTAGAAGTACTCGGAGCTGTAGATACTGAGATTTTTAGCAGGATGTTAAGGCTTATTATAGACGGTGATAGTGTAAGTGCTATACATTTGCTTGAAGAGATTATAATTAATGGTAGAGAATTATCTCAATTTGTGGTAGATTTTATATGGTATATGCGAAATCTTCTGTTAGTGAAGACATCAGAGAATATAGATGAGATTGTTGACGTGTCAAGGGAGCGACTTGAGGCACTTATCAAAGAGAGTGAAATGATTGACGAAGATACACTTATGCGATACATAAGAGTTTTCTCAGAGCTTTCTAACCAGATAAAATACTCATCGCAAAAGCGTGTACTTATAGAGATTGCACTAATCAAGCTTACAAGACCGGCAATGGAAACAGATTTATCTTCTGTTCTGAATCGTCTTAGTATACTTGAAAAACAGATAGAGCAGGGTGTGAAGACTCAGGCAGTAAGCGTTCAGAATGAGACGGCGATTGCCACACCGGTGGCAGAGGAGACACATAAGAAGCCTGTAGAAGTTGCACTCACAGAAGATATTATTGAGGTTGCAAAGAGCTGGGGCGATATCAGCGGTTCATTATCATCAGCGATAAAGAATTATGTCAGAGGTGCCAGGATATCTGCAGGAGAAGGCAATAATTTGTTTATCGTATTTACAGATAATATTGGATACGGATTTGTGGCAAAGCCTGAGAGAATCGAAGAGATAGAACAGACTATTGAGAAGAAGATTGGGAAGGCTGTAAAGGTGCAGTTAAAACTTCTTGAAAAACAGGAAAAGTTTGAAGAGAGTTTTGTTGATATATTAAACAAGATAGATTTTGAAATTGAACAGGAGGATTTTTAAAATGGCAAAAAGAGGTGGATTTCCAGGAGGAATGCCTGGCAATATGAACAATCTTATGAAGCAGGCTCAGAAGATGCAAAGACAGATGGAAGAGACAACAAAGGAGCTTGAAGAAAAAGAGATGACAGCGACAGCAGGTGGTGGAGCCGTTGAGGTTACAGTATCCGGTAAGAAAGAAATCACAAAGATTAAGCTTTCAGAAGAAGTTGTGGATCCTGATGATATAGAGATGCTTGAAGATTTAATTATGGCGGCTACTAACGAAGCCTTGAGACAGATGGAAGATTATTCAGCAGACCAGATGTCAAAGATAGCAGGTGGACTTGGCGGACTTGGTGGAGGCTTCCCATTCTAATATGAATTACTACGGAAGTCACATTAACAGATTAATTGAAGAGTTTAGCAAGCTTCCGGGAATAGGACCGAAATCGGCTAGCAGGATGGCGTTTCATATAGTCAATTTACCGAAAGAGAATGCCGATGCATTGGCAGATGCAATCAAAGACGCAAAGAGTCACGTAAAGTATTGCAGTGTGTGTTACACGATGACAGATGAAGATATCTGCCCTATTTGCAAGAATGAAAAGCGTGACCATAAGACAATAATGGTGGTTGAGAATACAAGAGACCTGGCTGCTTACGAGAAAACAGGACAGTACAATGGAGTGTATCATGTGCTCCATGGTGCGATTGACCCATCGCTTGGAATTGGACCGGAACACATTAAGATTAGGGAATTGATAGAAAGACTTAGAGAAGATGTTGACGAGGTGATAATATCTACTAATTCGAGTGTGGAAGGTGAGATAACGGCAATGTACATAAGTAAGATGATAAAACCGACAGGGATAAAGGTCAGCAGAATAGCAAGCGGTGTACCTGTGGGTGGAGACTTGGAATATATCGATGAGATGACATTGCTAAGAGCACTGGAAGGAAGAACAGAATTATAACTACAGCAAGAGGTGATAAAGATGAGTGGTGGCTTTTGTTTTGTAAAAGGACAACTTGTTGAATGTGCATCGGGAAGAGTGCAGGACTGCAATACCAAACAGCTTAGAAAATGTCCGTTAACAGAGGAAAGAACTAAGCAGACAGGTGGATTTTGTTTTTGTAAGGGAGCAATTGTAGAATGTTCATCGGGAAGGGTACAGGATTGCAATATGAAGCAGATTAGGAAATGTCCAAAAGAGGAGTAATAAAATAAAATGTCACAAGAGTATGTTTTAACAAGAGACATAGTATATGACCACAATGAGCGTATGCATAACATCAAAAAATATTATCCATATTTTAAGCTTATAGAGGGTACTTTCACTCAATACAAGGAGGGAAAGTACCAGCGTCTTGATATGGGTTATATTATGATGGCTGTATTACGCTTTTTTATTGAGGAAAATAACTTTAAAGAGAAAGATGTAACATATCAGGAATTCTACGATTTTGTATTAGAAGTGCTGAATCGTGATTTTGAGTTAGATGAATCTGAAGAAGAAGAAAAGGAATTGATAGGATATATTTTTGACAAACTGAAAAATGACGGAAAGCCTTTTTCTTATGAATATTTTGACCCGGAGGCGAAAGAGAAAAAGGTGATTCGTATAAAAATAATAGAGGACAAACTTGTCGGTGATAATGTACTGTATTCGATTACATCAGACGCGATAGAGTTTTATCTTGATACAAAAGAGATAAAAGACGAGAGTACCATAACGACCTCACAGCTTCTCTTGTCAAAACTCATCGCTTCAAAGAATTTCAGAGGTGGAACAGAGGTAGTTAAGAGAATAAACAGCGAAGTGCAAAGACTCATATCAAGGAAGAATGAAGTGCTAAGCTTATTAAGTGTAGATGTGTTTGAGGGAATAAAAGCTTTCGAGGACTTTAAAAATACTGGAATTAAGTGGTTTGAGGAGGAACAGAAGCTTTTTGCAAAGAACAGGGAGCTTATTGAGAAGACCTTAAGACAGGGCGAGACCGAAGGGAAATACCACGATGCAATGGAGGATATATATGTGCTTGAAAGCCAGCTTAATAAAGCGATGAGAAGACATAGTGAGCTTTTGATGGCGTGTACAGAGCTTCAGGTAAAGGCGGATGAAATCGTGGAGGCATCGAAATACTTAAGTCTTAGAACTACATTTAATTTTGGAGATGCCATAAGCAGAGCGATGGAAAAAGATGATGCCAGTGTGCTATCGTACATGATTACACCTCTTATGAAGATAAATCCTGTAAGACTTTGGTCAATAAAAAGTATTGACGATATGCTGAATCTTAAGTCAGCTAAGGATGAAGAGGGCGAGAAAGTTATGGAAGAAAGCAACCGGGAGGAATATGTATTTGCAGATGAGATAGAGGCGGACAGAATAGCTGCAAATTATTATGTTTTCTTAGATGTGCTTTTTGATATGCTTAGCAATATAGGCAAATTTACGGCAAGAGATTATCTTAAAGAATTGTCAGTGAGATGCAAATGTGATATGTCATTAAACGGCGATTACTATTCGTTTATGGTTCATATGTGTCAGAAGGACAGATACGATATGAAGACTGTTTTAGAAAAACCTGACACATTTATTGAAGAAAATATTAAGGCTTACATAGAAGAACATGATAAGCTTGGTGATTTTATATTCAGCTTAGTCAGAAAAGGTAATGACGAAACACTTTCGTTTAAAGAATACGGTGAGATGTCTGATGTTATATTTGTAGCAGGAGGTGAAGACGATGAATGATAAAAGCCTTAACAAAGCTCTTGAAATAGTGGGAACTCTTATGAAGGGCGAACAGATAGAAAAAAGCACATACGAGGAATACACCTCAAATGGAGAGATATATGATGCTGTTGCCCTGATATGCAAAAATTTCAATCTTGATATCTATGAGTACAACTATGGACTTTACCTTAGCGCAGGTTACAACAACAGATTATTTGGGTATTCCAATGAAGAACTAAAAAAATATATTGGAATTAAACAAAACAGGGAGTTATATCTGTGCTATTTTATTACATATGCGATAATCACATGTTTTTACAGAGATTCAGCCGGCTACACATATGTGGAGTAT
>JBGVIE010000058.1:0-36604 GCA_045122895.1 Lachnospiraceae bacterium | reverse complement strand
ATGCAATGGAAGAGATAAGACACGATTTTGTCTGGGGAAGAGGTATTACAAAGGAAGAAGCGAAAAGAGGGGACAAGGTAGCGATAGTAAGCACGGCACTTAATCCGTATCTTAAGCAGAAGGATGATAGGAAATATATATCTATAAATGCGACAGATTATGAGGTTGTGGGCATTTATGAGAATCAGGATGTACTTGAAAACTGTTATAGAATGGATATGTGTATTTTTTATTCAAGTATGGATGAGTTGACTAAAAAAGCGTATTTCAAAGATCAAGAGAGTAATATCTTTGTACAGTATTCTTCAAATGCTGATAATGATAATAATAAAAAAATATATGGAGAAATGAGAGAAATTCTTAAATCATATGGTCTTCACGAGGAAGAAGATATAATAGAGCAGGAGAATGATGATTCATTAATTAGTGCCAAGCTTAAGATGAATAAGTTTTTCCTATACATAACATTTGGGTTCTCGTTACTTAATTGTGTGGTAATTTCAGATATCTGGATAAAGAGAAGATATAAAGAATTTGTTATCAAGAGAACTTTTGGATTCGATATGTGGGATATAATAGTTAATCTGCTAAAGGATTTATTATTATATTGCAGTATGTCAACTATGATAGCATTCGTAGCACAGATACTGTATTCTTATGTGACCGGTAAGAATTCAATAAGGATAGAATATATGGTTGATAATATGATATCTATCGCTGGTTCTATGGTGATTATCATTCTGATAACGGTGGCTATCCCAATAATCAGGATAAGGAGAATTACTCCTGCTACACAGATTAGAATAAACAAAAATTAGAGGAGTTATAAATGATTGGGTTAACTTTTAAATATATGAAGAGAAGAATAAAAAGCATAATCCTTACGATAATTACAGGTAGCGTAGCGTTGTCTATGATGATGCTTGCAATGTATATTTATTACAATTCGGGGTATTGCAAGGATACTATAGAGGAAGTGCTTGCGTATGATATTTCAAATATAGGGATGTTATACACAGAAGATTATGGCAATGCATCTTCAGAAGAGGTTGAATTGATCTTTGAAGAACTTCTGAAAGATGGAGATATAATATCAATCGGTGAATATGAAAATCAATGTGCCGGGTTTGCTAATTGTGAATTATTAGATGTTTACAATGAGATAACAGGCGGTAATAGTGAAGACTTAAAAACTATTCATTTAAGTCCGGGGATATCTGATTTATTTGACATAAAGCTGTCAGAAGGTGAGATAAATAAACAGGCGAGGACGGAAAACTATGAAGAATTAGTCTATTTGGGCAGTGCCTATAAGGATTACTATAGTGTTGGCGATGTTATTAAGTATGATTTAGGGTATGATTTGTGTGTTACACTTAGGATTAAGGGTTTTTTGGAGGATGGTAACAGAATAATTGATGCTGCTACTATGAGTTATCCTACAAGCTTTGTGGCAAGTGAAATTTGCAGTTATACCTTGAAAGATACAGATATAATTATGATGAATACACAGATTGGGAGAGGAACAGAATTCTGCGTATGGGATAAATCATGTACATATAAAGAGATTTGTGAGAAGATAAGGGATATTGCAATCAAGAAAAATATACGTATGGATGTTGTAAGTCTTTCAGCAATTATTGATGAAAAAGACAGAACAGGAAGACAAATTAATGAATATATACTTGATGTGCTGTGGATAGTGATATTTGTTACAGTAATAATGTTGTCATCTATCCAGATAACAACAATTCTTAACAGCAGGTCAGAATTTGGAATTATGTATTCAACAGGGTTTTCAACTGGGGATATAATTGGAATGACAGTTGCAGAGAATGTAATAAAGATGATTGTTATGTATTTCACATCATTATATCTGGTCAAATTGCTGATTAAAAAGATTTTTATAGGAATTGAAGGACAGGCTGCTATTATAAATGAGATATTTGAAAAGTATATCTATTCTTATAGTGCTGTAGTGATAGTTATAATAATGATTATAGCAACCATTGTCCCGATTTGGATTATATACAGAATGAAACCGGTGGAGTTAATAGGAGGGAATGACACATGATTAAACTAAATAATATAGTTAAGACATACAGACTTGAAGATAGAGAGTTTAATGCGTTGGACGGCGTAAGCCTTAGTATAGAAAGTGGAGAAATGGTTGCGATAATGGGACCGTCAGGTTCAGGGAAATCAACGCTTTTAAATATTATTGGAGGGATGGATTCGGTTACTGACGGACAGTATTGTTGTGGTGATATAGAAGTGTCAAATCTTAAAACATCCAAACTTCATAGATTCAGAAAAGAAAACATAGGTTTTGTTTTCCAGCAATTTGCTCTTATGAATAAATACACAATCTTTGAAAATGTTGAAATGCCATTAATTGCCAAGCGAATTAACAAATTCAAAAGGAAAAAGATAGTATATGAGTGTCTGGAAAAAATGGGGATATCAGATCAGGCTAAAAAATATCCAACACAGTTATCAGGTGGACAGCAGCAAAGATGTGCAATTGCAAGGGCATTGGCTGCAGATAACAGAATAATTCTTGCGGATGAACCTACAGGGGCATTAGATTCAAAAACCGGCGAGGAGATTATGGGGATATTCAAAAAAATTAATACGGAAGGAAAAACAGTTATCATAATCACACATGACTCCAAAGTGGCAGAAAAATGCGATAGAATTATATATATAAAAGATGGTAAAATAGCTTAAGAAAATGGGTATTTTAATGTGAAAGAAATAAATAGATTTGCAAGGAAAAATAAGGGTCAAATAGGGCAAAAACACCTTGACAAATTACTCATAATAAAGGAAAATATATAATATATTATGTCGGTGATGAGGTGAAGCTATGAAACCAGGATTAGACGTTAATCATATTAATCCATTTTTACAATCTACTATTACGATATTTGAAAGTGTTGCACAGACGAAGCCGGCAGTGGGGAAGCCGGTAGTTGCTTCTTTGGACTTTCATGATGCGACATTTGTTATACAGGTTGGTGTGACAGGAGAGTTAAAGGGGCAGGTGCTTATAGTGATGACTGTTGATAATGCTAAGGCTGTTGCGAGTAAGATGATGATGGGAATGCCGGTTAATGAATTAGATGAGATGGCAACATCAGCACTTAGTGAGCTTGGCAATATGATTATGGGTAATACAGCGACGATTTTTTCTACACTTAATACACATATTGATATCACTCCGCCTATGGCTGTGATGGGAACTCAGCTCAGATTAGCTTCTGATATTCAGGCGCTTAAGATTCCTATGATATGTGATGGAGAAGAATTGTTTAGCTTGTATATTTGTGTTGCACAGAATTAATGAATAGTTACGATTAGGTTAAATATATTTTTTGGGAGGTTACAATGAGACTAATTACAAGATCAGATTTTGATGGACTTGCCTGCGCAGTTTTTTTAAAGGAAGCAGGTATTATTGATTCGTATAAGTTTGCACATCCAAAGGATTTGCAGGATGGACTTATTGAGGTTACTAAGGATGACTGTTTGGCTAATGTTCCTTTTGTGGAAGGATGTGGATTGTGGTTTGACCATCATTCAAGTGAACAGGAGAGAAATGCTTACAAGGGTAAGTATGAAGGTGCCAGTATGTCAGCACCAAGTGCAGCTCATGTAGTATATGACTATTATGGCGGCAGGGAGAGATTCAAAGGTTTTGAAGATCTGTTAGAGGCAGTTGATAAGGTTGACTCGGCTAATCTTACAAAGGAAGAGATTTTGAATCCGTCTTCATGGATTTTACTTGGATTTATAATGGATCCGAGAACAGGTCTTGGACGATTCAGGAACTTCACAATCAGTAATTATCAGTTGATGGAGAAGTGCATTGACTGGTGTCGTACTATGACTATCGATGAGATTATGGCTATTCCGGATATTAAAGAGAGAATAGATTTATATAACGAACAGACAGAGAAGTTTGTTGAGATGGTTAAGGCTCACACTGTTACATATGGTAATACGATTGTAAGTGATCTTCGCGGTCTTGAGACAATCTACACAGGAAACAGATTTATGATTTACAGTTTATATCCTGAACAGAATTTATCTGTATGGATTGTATCAGGACGAGGCGGTAAGGGCTGTTCATGTGCAGTGGGTTACAGTGTACTTAACAGAACATGTCAGGTGGATGTTGGTTCGCTTATGCTTAAGTATGGTGGTGGTGGACACAAGGTTGTAGGCACATGCCAGTTCGATGATGATGTTATGGAAGAGAAGATTAAGAGTCTTATAGACGAGATAAAAGAGCTTAACAGGTAAATTATAACAATTTTTAAATGCAGGCAATTTTTTTTAAAAAAGTGCTTGCATTTTTTCTCTTTTGTGTGTATACTATCACAGTACTAATTAAGTATGGCTCGTTGGTCAAGCGGTTAAGACGTCGCCCTCTCACGGCGAAAACAGGGGTTCGATTCCCCTACGAGCTGCTTTGATTTAGTTATATTTTTTATTCTAACTATTGGTAAGGAGTGGACTTATAAGTCCACTCCTTATTATGTAATAAAAAGAAAAGAGGTTTTAAATGGCTAAGAGAGAGATTTATGAACAGAAGACAGAAGAACTTATTATGCCAATAATTGAGGCTAATAATTTTGAACTAGTTGATGTTGAATATGTAAAAGAAGGAAGTAACTGGTACCTTCGGGCTTACATTGACAAGGAAGGCGGCATCAATGTTGATGACTGTGAACTGGTAAGCAGAGCGTTAAGCGATTTACTTGATGAACACGATTTTATAAGTGAAGCTTATATTCTTGAAGTAAGTTCCCCAGGTTTGCTCAGACCTCTTAAGAAGGACAAGGATTTCGAGAGGAATTTGTCAGAACTTGTAGAGGTGAAGCTTTATAAAGCAATAGATAAGCAGAAGGAATTTGAAGGAATTCTTAAAGCATATACATCTGATACTATAACTATTGAGTTGGAAGATGGTGAAGAGAAGACATTTAACAGACAGGAAACAGCATTGGTAAGACTTGCATTTGATTTTTAAGTTAGGATACAGTTGTAAAACAACAGAATGGAGGAAGATATGAACAAGGAATTAATTGAAGCATTGGATGTTTTGGAGAAAGAGAAAGGGATTGACAGAGAAGTGATTTTTGACGCTATTGAAAATTCTCTTTTGTCAGCTTATAAGAGTCATGTAGAAAAAGTTGATAACATCAAGGTAAATGCAGATAATGTTAAGGTAAATGTTGACAGAAAAACAGGTGATTTTTCTATAATAGTAGAGAAGAGAGTTGTTGAGGAAGTAACTGATAAGACAACAGAGATTACTCTTGATGAAGCTTTACTTATCAACAAGAAGTTAAGAGTTGGGGATATTGCCAATATCGAAGTTAAGTCAAAGGAATTTGGACGTATCGTAGCACAGAATGCAAAGAACGTCATTCTACAGAAAATCAGAGAAGAAGAGAAGAACTTAATCTACTCTCAGTATTTTGAAAAACAGTCAGATATCGTAACGGGTATCGTTCAGAGGGTAAATGACAAGGTTATCAATATTGACCTGGGTAAGGCGGACGCTACACTTACTGAAAATGAACAGGTTAAGACAGAAGTGTTTATGCCGACAGAGAGAATTAAATTATATGTAGTAGAAGTTAAAGAGACAAAGAAGGGACCAAAGATTGTCGTATCAAGAACAAGACCTGAGCTTGTTAAGAGACTTTTTGAAGAAGAGGTCACAGAGATTAAAGAGGGTGTTGTTGAGATTAAGAGCATTGCAAGAGAGGCAGGCTCAAGAACAAAGATTGCTGTATGGTCTAACAATAAGAATGTTGATCCTGTAGGTGCATGTGTAGGTATCAATGGAGCAAGAGTAAACGCTATCGTCAACGAGCTTAGAGGAGAAAAAATAGATATTGTTGTATGGAGTGATAATCCTGCAGAACTTATTGAACATGCATTAAGTCCTGCTATTGTAGTATCAGTAGTAGCTGACGATGAGACAAAGACTGCAAAAGTAGTAGTTCCTGATTACCAGTTATCATTAGCGATTGGTAAGGAAGGTCAGAATGCAAGACTTGCAGCAAGACTTACAGGTTTTAAGATTGATATTAAGAGTGAGTCACAGGTAGGACTTGAGCCAACAAAAGCACCGGTTGAGGAGTAGTGATTAAATGGCAACAGTTAAGAGAATACCACTTAGACAATGTATAGGCTGTGGAGAGATGAAGTCAAAATCTGAACTGATTAGAGTGATCAGAACAAAGGAAGGCGAAATGTTCATAGATAGTACAGGCAAGAAGAATGGAAGAGGCGCGTATATATGTAACAGTGTCGCGTGTCTTGAAAAAGCTGTTAAGAGTCATGGGCTTGAAAGATCGTTTAAGACTGCCATCCCTGCAGAGGTATACGAAAGTCTGGTTAATAGTATGGAGGACATTAATGCAGAATAAAGTTTTATCATTAATGGGAATTGCGACTAAAGCCGGTAAAACAGTTAGTGGAGAATTTAGTGTTGAGAAGGCGGTAAAAGAAGGAAGAGCAGTTTTAGTAATTGTTTCCACGGAAGCGTCAGATAATACTAAGAAGATGTTTACTAATATGTGTACATTTTACGAAGTTCCACTATATTTCATAGGAACCAAGGACGAACTTGGAATGGCGACAGGAAAGGCTATGAGAGCTTCGGTTGCTATTCTTGATGAGGGTCTTGCGAAGGCACTGGAAAAACAGATTAAATCGGAGGTGTAATACATGTCTAATATTAGAATTCATGAGCTTGCAAAGCAGATAAATAAAGATAACAAGGAAATAATAGCTTTTTTACAGGAAAATGGAATCGAAGTAAAGAGTCATATGAGCTCTGTTTCTGAAGAAACAGTAAAGTTTGTAAAGGATGCATTTGCTCCTAAGGAAGAGAAAAAAGAGGAACCTAAAAAGGCAGAAGTTAAGGATGAACCTAAGAAAGAAGTTAAGACTGAGCCTAAAAAGGAAGTTAAGAAGCCGGAGAATAAGAAAAACAATGAGAATAAGAAGAATGATCAGAAATCTCATATCTCTCAGGTGTTCAATCCACAGAATAGCAATAAGAACAATAAGAAGAATAAAAATAACAATAATAATAACCAGAATAACAAAAACAACAATAACAACAAGAACAATAAGCAGAAACCTCAGCCACAGCCTGTAGCACAACAGCCGGCTGAAGAAGAGATTAAGGTAATCACAATTCCTGAGTCATTAACAATTGGAGAACTTGCTGCTAAGATGAAGATTCAGGCTTCAAATATTGTTAAGAAGTTATTCCTTCAGGGACAGATTGTTAATATCAACACAGAAGTTGACTTTGAACAGGCTGAAGAAATTGCACTTGAATATGAGATTATGTGTGAACAGGAAGAAAAGGTTGACGTTATTGAAGAACTTTTAAAAGAAGACGAAGAAGATGAAAGCCTTATGATTACAAGGCCACCTGTTGTCTGTGTAATGGGTCACGTAGATCATGGTAAAACTTCGCTTCTCGATGCTATCAGAGAGACAAACGTTATCTCAGGAGAAGCAGGTGGTATTACACAGCATATCGGTGCTTACGTGGTAGAAGTTAACGGACAGAAAATTACATTCCTTGATACTCCGGGACATGAAGCTTTCACAGCTATGAGAATGCGTGGAGCGCAGTCAACAGATATCGCTATATTGGTGGTAGCAGCAGATGATGGTGTTATGCCACAGACGGTAGAAGCTATTAACCATGCTAAAGCAGCCGGTGTAAGCATTATTGTAGCGATTAACAAGATTGATAAGCCTAGTGCAAATATAGACAGAGTAAAACAGGAATTATCAGAATATGAACTTATCGCAGAAGACTGGGGTGGAGATACAATTTTTGTACCGGTGTCTGCACATACAAAAGAAGGTATTGAAGATCTTCTTGAGATGATTCTTTTAGAGGCAGAGGTATGTGAATTAAAAGCTAACCCTAACAGAAAGGCAAGAGGACTTGTTCTCGAAGCACAGCTTGATAAGGGACGTGGTCCGGTTGCAACTGTTCTTGTACAGAAGGGTACACTCAGAGTATCCGATTCAATCGCAGTTGGATCTTACTATGGTAAGGTAAGGGCTATGGTTGATGATCAGGGAAGAAAAGTAAAAGAAGCAGGACCTTCAACACCTGTAGAGATTCTTGGACTTAATGGTGTTCCAAATGCAGGTGAAATCCTTGTATCAACAAAGAACGAAAAGGAAGCAAGGAGCTTTGCTGATACATTCATCAAAGAAGGAAGAGAGAAGCTTATTGAGGGCTCAAAGGCTAAGGCTAAGATGTCACTTGATGATTTGTTTACACAGATTCAGGCAGGCGATGTGAAAGAGCTTGGCATCATCGTTAAAGCTGATGTTCAGGGTTCAGTTGAAGCTGTTAAGCAGAGTCTTGTAAAGTTATCAAATGACGAGGTAGTAGTTAAGATTATTCATGGCGGCGTTGGTGCAATCAATGAATCTGACGTTTCACTTGCATCTGCATCAAATGCTATCATTATCGGTTTCAATGTAAGACCGGATAATACAGCTAAAGAAATAGCAGACAGAGAGAATGTAGATATAAGATTATACAGAGTAATCTATCAGGCTATTGAAGATGTGGAAGCTGCTATGAAGGGTATGCTTGATCCTGTGTTTGAAGAAAAAGTTATCGGTCATGCAGAAGTAAGACAGACCTTTAAGGCTTCAGGTGTTGGTACAATCGCCGGTTCATACGTTCTTGACGGTGTGTTCCAGAGAGGTTGCAATGTAAGACTTACAAGAGAAGGAGAACTTTTATTTGACGGACCGTTGGCATCACTTAAGAGATTCAAAGATGATGTTAAAGAAGTTAAGTCAAATTATGAATGTGGTCTTGTATTAGAGAAGTTTAATGACATCAAGGAAGGCGACTTGGTAGAAGCTTATACTATGGTAGAGGTTCCAAGATAAGCCTGACAGAAAGAGTGGGTATATGAGAAAGAATAGTATAAAAAATACAAGAATTAATGTTGAAGTTCAAAGAGAACTTAGCAATATTATTCGTGGTGAAATAAAGGATCCACGAATCAATCCTATGACTAGTGTAGTAGCTGTAGAGGTTGCGCCTGATTTAAAACAGTGCAAGGCATACATTAGTGTATTAGGTGATGAACAGTCACAGAAGGATACTTTGGCAGGTCTTAAGAGTGCTGAGGGTTATATCAGAAGACAGTTGGCATCAAGCATTAATTTAAGAAACACACCGGAAATCATTTTTATAATTGATCAGTCAATAGAGTACGGTGTAAATATGTCAAAATTAATAGACGAAGTTAATCATAATAATAATGATTAATCTTTGAAAAAGTTAGGAGCTGTAATTTTGAAGAAAATATCAGAAATTATAGATGGAGCAAAGAATATTGCAGTCGGAGGTCACATAAGACCGGATGGCGACTGCATAGGCGCTTGCCTTGGTTTGTACAATTATGTAAAAAACAATTACCCTGAGGTAAGTATTACTTTATACTTGGAAGAAATTCCTGAGAAATTTTCTTTTTTAAACAGAGCAGAAGAAATTGTTTCTGATTTTGAAAAGGATATGGAATATGACTTGTTTGTAGTACTTGATTCCAGTGATGTAGACAGACTTGGGGATTTTCAGAAGTATTTTGATAATGCTAAGAGAACATTTTGCATAGACCATCATATCAGTAATAATCATTATGCTGATGATGATATAGTTGTTGCGGATTCAAGCTCTGCAAGCGAGGTATTGTATGAGCTTTTTGACGAAGAGCTTGTAACAAAGGATGTAGCTGAGGCTATTTACACAGGTATTATTCATGATTCCGGTGTATTTAAATATCAGAGTACTTCTGCAAGAACTATGGAGATAGCAGGAAAGCTTATGGGATTTGGAATTGATTTTACAAAGATTATCGATGACACATTCTACAAGAAGACTTATGATGAGAACCAGATTCTTGGAAGGGCATTGGTTGAAAGTATTGTGTTCTTTGACGGAAAATGTATTGTGTCTGCAATCAAGAAGGATACTCAGGATTTTTACAATATAACAAGCAAGGATATGGGCGGAATTGTTGAACAGCTTACTGTTACAGATGGTGTGGAATGTGCAATTTTTATGTATGAGACAGAGCCACTTAAATACAAAGTAAGCTTACGTTCAAAAGAAATCGTGGATGTAAGTAAGGTTGCAGAGTTCTTTGGCGGCGGTGGTCACGTGAGAGCTGCCGGCTTTAATATCGCAGGAACATTTCATGATGTAATTAATAATGTATCAGAGCAGATAGCGCTTCAGTTTGGAATTGGTGAATAAATGATAAACGGAATTATTAATGTGTACAAAGAAAAGGGCTACACCTCGCATGATGTTGTGGCCAGATTAAGAGGAATTCTTCATCAGAAAAAAATAGGGCATACAGGAACTCTTGATCCTAATGCAGAAGGCGTTTTACCGGTTTGTCTTGGGAAAGGAACAAAGCTTTGTGATATGCTTACTGATACTGACAAAGAGTACAGAGCAGTTATTCGACTGGGAGTTAAGACAGATACGCAGGATATCACGGGTACAGTTATTGAGAAACGTGAGGTGAATGCCGATATCTCTGAAGAAAAAATTACAGAAGTAATTATGTCTTTTGTTGGTGAATATATGCAGATTCCTCCTATGTATTCGGCACTTAAGGTAGATGGAAAGCGCCTTTATGAGCTTGCAAGGCAAGGGAAAGAGGTTGAGAGAAAAGCCAGAAAAGTATTTATCACACACATTGTAATAGAGGAAATTAATGTTCCGTTTATTACGATGACGGTTGGATGTTCAAAGGGAACTTATATCAGGACTCTTTGTCAGGATATTGGTGAAAAACTTGGAACTTTAGCATGTATGGAATCACTTATTAGAACAAAAGCCGGTTTTTATAAGCTTGAGAATAGTCTTAAGCTTTATGAAATTGAACAGCTTAGAGAAGCAGGTGAATTGAGTAGTATTGTTAAGTCCGTCGATAGCTGTTTTAGTGAATACAGTGCCGTTTACATATCAGAAGAATGCAATCGACTAGTATACAATGGTAATGCTTTTTTGAAAGAACATATAGTAAAAAGTGATGTTGATGACTATGTGGAGGGATTATACAGAGTATACGATTCTTATGAGAAATTCATTGGTGTGTACAGACTGAATTCAAAAGGTATGTTTAAAGTAGAAAAATTCTTTATGGAAACAGAGTAAATGGAATATTTAAGAGATACTACAGATTTTAAATTGAATAATACAGCCGTAACGTTTGGAAAGTTCGATGGATTTCATATTGGACACAGGTATCTTATAGAACAGATAAAAAAGACAGGTAATCTTGAGACGGTAGTATTTACCTTCGATATGTCTTTAATAAATTTTGGTACAAAAGAGAATATCTTATCCAAAACTGAAAAAGTGGAGCTTTATGAAGAACTGGGTGTTGATTATGTTATCGAATATCCTTTTACAAAGGCAGTGAAAGATATGTCTGCGAAAGAATTTATAGAAGAAGTGGTAGTAGGTAAGCTGTCTGCCAGGGTGGTTGCGGTTGGAAATGATTTCAGGTTTGGAAAAGATGGCAGTGGCGATGCTTATTATCTTGAAAATGTAGCTAATAATTATGGGTTTGATGTAATCAGATGTGATAAGATTATGTGCGATGAAGAGACAGTAAGTAGTACAGCTATTCGCAATTACATATCTGCGGCTGATTTTTCAAAAGCAGGCAGAATGTTAGGTTACAATTATTTTGTGAGTGGAATTGTAACGGAAGGTAAAAAGCTTGGAAGAACCATTGGATTTCCGACGATTAATATATTGGTGCCACAGGATAAGATTACACCGCCTAATGGTGTGTATGCGACCAGAATAGACACGGAATATGGTTCTTTTTTCGGAATATCCAATATAGGTGTTAATCCTACGGTCAAAAGTGATGACAAAAAAATATTGGAGACACATATGTTTGATTTTGATGGGAATATGTATGGTAAATATGCAAAAGTCACATTTTTATCTTTTGTTAGAAAAGAAAAAAGATTTGATGGCGTAGAGGCACTTAGAAAACAGATTGATTTGGATGTAAAAAGTGTCAAAGAAAAAATCTGTGTTGACAAAGATGTATAATGTGTCATAGTATTAGAATTGGTTTGAATATTTTATGAAAAGAAACAGAGGATGAGCAAATGAATATTGAAATGATTTTTAGCCTTTTGGGAGGTCTTGGATTATTCCTGTATGGCCTTAAACTTATGAGTGAAGGTATTGAGAACGTTGCAGGCTCAAAGATGAAGGGAATTCTTGAGATGTGCACCAAGAACCGACTTGTCGGTGTGATTGTCGGTGCGATTTTCACTGCTGTAATTCAGTCTTCAAGTGCTGCTACGGTAATGGTTGTGAGCTTTGTTAACTCGGGACTTATGACACTTATGCAGTCGGTTGGTGTTATTATGGGTGCCAATATCGGTACCAGTATTACAGCTCAGTTGGTAGTGCTTAAGTTTGAAGCTATTGCACCATTGTTTATTATATGCGGTGTGATAATGGTAATGTTTTTTAAAAAACCTATCATTCAGAAAATGGGTGAAGTAATCATTGGTTTTGGTATATTGTTCCTTGGTATAGGACTTATGAAGGATTCCATGACTACTCTTGGTGAGTCGCAGAAGGTTGTCAATGCAATCGCATATATGAAGAATCCTTTGGTGGCATTGCTGGTAGGTATTGTTGTTACTACGGTAATCCAAAGCTCGTCAGCAGCGGTTGGTATTATGATTGTAATGGCAAGTCAGGGTCTTGTAACACTTCCGATGTGCTTCTATTTTATATTAGGTGCAAATATTGGTTCATGTGTTTCAGCTCTTATGGTCAGCTTTACAGGTAAGAAGAATGCGAAAAGAGCAGCGCTTATACATCTTTTGTATAATGTGATAGGCTCGCTTGCGATATTTGTTCTCATTATGATATTCGAGGATACAGTGAACGGATGGTTTACACTTAGCATGGACAAGAACGTTGCCAATGCCCAGATTATTATAAAGATTGTTCAGATGGTTATGTTGTTCCCATTTGCAAGATGGATTGTTAAGCTTACCGAAATAATTGTTCCGGGTGAGGATGAGAAGAAGGAAGAGTTCGAGCTCCAGTTTATTACTATGGATGGTAATATAGCACCGGCCACAGCAATTATTGAGGTTACAAACGAAATCAAACGTATGGGTAAAATCGCTACAGAGAATCTTGAGAAATCTATGGAAGCTTTCATGAAAAAAGATCAGTCTATGATTGATGACGTCTTATATACAGAAAGAGAGATTGATTTCCTCAGTAGAAAAATTACTGATTACCTTGTTGGCATCTGTCAGTCTATTCCAATTTCGGAAGTTAAGAATATTGCCGGTTACTATCATGTGGTAAATGATATCGAACGTATTGGTGACCATGCTGAAAATATTGCTGAATTTGCTAAGGTAAGAATAGAGGAAGAAATTGATTTCAGTGCAGAGGGAGAAAGTGAACTTGCTGAAATATTTGATTATACAGATAAGAGCGTAAGACTTGCTATTGAGGCGTTTGCTGACAGAAATGCAAGAAATCTCCAGGAGATTGTAAAGTGTGAGAACAAAGTTGATGAGCTTGAAAAGAAGATTCAGAATGCTCATATCAGAAGACTTTCGCAGAATATTTGCAGTCCAAAGGCTTCGATATTCTCTGATCTGGTTACTAATCTTGAACGTGTAAGCGACCATGCGACAAACATTGGCTTTGCTATTTACAAAGAAGAAGAATATATTTAATAAACAGGTGATAGCCGTAAAGGACAAAATGCTTTTACGGCTTTTTTTTATGCTATTTAGTTGACATCCATTTTATGTATGTTATAATAACACGGTGGCAAATGTAACAGAAATGTAATATTTATGAAATAAAAATTTTTTATTTGGGTAAAGGTTTAATAAACAGGAGAAGAAAATGAATTTATTGAAGAAGTATACGAAGGCTAAGGTTTATACAGTTGCATCAGCACTTGTGTTTGGCACAGCGCTTACTGTGGCAGTTACCGTAGCAGCAGTTAATGGAACAGGTAATGAGGTTGATATCTCAGCAACTGCAAAGGAAGCTGACGCCTGCGATATCAAGAACGCGGGTATCGCCTCTTTTATGGCCAGTTTTTCAGAGAACAGTGAAGAAGAACAGGCAACTGCATCAAAGGAAAAGCTTGATATGATTCTCAATCTTAAGCCTCAGACGAGTGCGGACGAGAATAATGCAGCAGTTAAGACAGATAAGAAGAATACAGTGAATAAAAAGAAGCAAAATAATAAGGTATCATTTGCGGGATATAAGAATTTAGGTGTTGCAAATGTAACCAATTATCTCAATGTAAGAAAAGAGCCATCGCTAGAAGGTAAGATTTTAGGAAAGCTTCCTATGAATGCCGGATGTGAGATTTTAAAGACGTTAGACGGATGGTATAAGATTAAATCAGGTGACGTTACAGGCTATGTATCAGCTGAATTTTTATTGACAGGGGATAAGGCATTAAAGAGAGCAAAGAAGGAAATTGCAACTACTGCAACAGTGACCTGTGACCAGTTAAAGGTTAGAAAGAGACCAAATACAAACTGTGAAGTTATCACAAGAGTAGCTGAAGGCGAGAGATTAGAAGTGATAAAGGTTCAGAAGGGTTGGGTAAAGATTAATATCAACAACTGTATTGGTTATGTATGTGCAGATTATGTTGATGTTGCAGACACGTTGCCGGTAGGTGTCACACTTGCACAGCTTTCCTATGGCGGTGGTGTTTCTAACACAGTAGTGGATGTGTTGGAATATGCTAAACAGTTCCTTGGAAATCCGTATGTGTATGGTGGTACAAGCTTGACGAACGGAACTGACTGTTCAGGATTCACTATGAGAATATATGAACATTTTGGATATTACTTAAATCGCAGTTCCGCATCTCAGACTGCTAATGGAACACCTGTTGATTTATCACAGATTCAGCCGGGTGATTTGTTGTTTTACAGTTATGGTGGAAGAATAGGACATGTTGCTATTTATATGGGCGGTGGACAGATTATTCACGCATCTACGGAGAGAACAGGTATTACGATTGGTAATGCTTTCTATCAGACACCGACATGTGCAAGAAGAATTATTCAGTAGTTTTGCTGGACAAACACAAAATATTGTGTTATTATACACAAGGTTATGCCAAACAGCCGACACTCGGACAGAGGACACTCCGACCATATCTGAAGTGTCAGGCGATAATATTTATTTTTAGGAGGATATTATAATGATAAGCAAAGAAAAGAAAACACAGTTAATTAAGGAATTCGGTAGAACACCAGAGGATACAGGTTCTCCAGAAGTACAGATTGCTATTTTAACAGCTAGAATTACAGAGTTAACAGAGCATTTAAAAGTACACCAGAAGGATCACCACTCAAGAAGAGGTCTTCTTAAGTTAGTAGGTCAGAGAAGAGGTTTACTTGATTACTTAAAGAAGAACGATCTTGAAGGATACCGTACATTAATTGAACGTTTAGGTATTAGAAAATAATATCTTTTGTTGCGATAGACTTAGCAGATTGCTAAGTCTATTGTTGCAAGAATGGAAGTTTTATAAGGAGACAGAATATGTACAAAAGTTTTAGTATGGAGCTTGCCGGCAGAACTCTTACAGTAGATGTGGGACGTGTTGCTGCACAGGCTAACGGAGCTGCATTTATGCATTATGGCGATACAGTGGTACTTTCAACAGCTACTGCATCAGAGAAGCCAAGAGATGGTATAGATTTCTTTCCACTCAGTGTTGAATACGAAGAGAAGTTATATTCAGTTGGTAAGATACCAGGTGGATTTAATAAAAGAGAGGGTAAGGCATCAGAGAACGCCATTCTTACTTCCAGAGTAATTGATCGTCCTATGAGACCTTTATTCCCTAAGGATTACAGAAATGACGTAACACTCAATAATATGGTTATGTCAGTGGATCCAGAATGTAGTCCTGAACTTACAGCTATGCTTGGTTCAGCTATAGCAGTAGCTATTTCAGACATCCCATTTGATGGTCCATGCGCAACAACACAGGTGGGACTTATCGATGGAGAGTTTGTATTTAATCCAAACGCAGCACAGAATGCTGTTTCAGATCTTAAGCTTACAGTAGCTTCTACAAGTGAAAAAGTTATTATGATTGAAGCAGGTGCCAACGAAATCAAGGAAGACAAGATGATTGAGGCTATTTACGCAGCACATGAAATCAATCAGCAGGTAATCGAATTTATCAATAAGATTGTTGCTGAATGTGGAAAGCAAAAGCATGAGTATACAAGCTGTGCGGTTCCAGAAGAATTATTCACAGCTATCAAGGAAATTGTAACACCTGAGCAGATGGAAGAAGCTGTATTTACAGATGTTAAGCAGGTAAGAGAAGAGAATATCCGTCAGATTACAGAGAAGCTTGAAGAGGCTTTTGCAGACAATGAGGAATGGCTGGCAGTTCTTCCTGATGCTATTTACCAGTACCAGAAGAAGACAGTTCGTAAGATGATTCTCAAGGATCATAAGAGACCTGACGGAAGAGAGCTTACACAGATAAGACCACTTGCGGCAGAAGTAGATATCATTCCTAGGGTTCATGGTTCTGCAATGTTTACAAGAGGACAGACACAGATTTGTAACGTATGTACTCTTGCACCATTATCAGAAGCTCAGAAGTTAGATGGACTTGATTCTAATGAAACTTCTAAGAGATATATGCATCATTACAACTTCCCTGCATACTCTGTTGGTGAGACAAAGGTATCAAGAGGTCCGGGACGTAGAGAGATTGGACATGGAGCTTTAGCTGAAAGAGCACTTATTCCTGTACTTCCTTCAGAAGAAGAGTTCCCATATGCAATCAGAACTGTTTCAGAGACATTTGAATCAAATGGTTCTACATCGATGGCATCGACATGTTCTTCATGTATGTCACTTATGGCTGCAGGTGTTCCAATCAAGAATATGGTGGCAGGTATTTCATGTGGTCTTGTTACCGGTGATACAGATGATGATTATGTATTGTTAACGGATATTCAGGGACTTGAAGATTTCTTTGGAGATATGGACTTTAAGGTGACAGGTACAGAGAACGGTATCACAGCTATTCAGATGGATATTAAGATTCACGGTCTTACAAGAGCGATTGTAGAAGGTGCTATTGCAAGATGCAGAGAAGCAAGGATGTTCATTATGGATAATTGTATGAAGCCTGCAATTGCTGAACCTAGAAAAGAAGTTGGTGAGTTTGCACCTAAGATTGTTCAGATTCAGATTGATCCGGCTAAGATTGGTGATGTTGTTGGACAACGAGGAAAAGTAATTAACGCTATTATCGAACAGACTGGTGTTAAGATTGATATCACAGATGAAGGTGCTGTATCAGTTTGTGGTGTTGAAAAAGAAGGAATGGATAAAGCAGTTAAGATGATTCAGACAATCGTAACTGATTTTGAAGAAGGCCAGATTTTTGAAGGTAAGGTAACAAGCATTAAGGAATTTGGTGCATTTATCGAATTCGCTCCTGGAAAAGAAGGAATGGTTCACATTTCTAAGATTTCAAAAGAGAGAATTAATCGTGTAGAGGATGTTCTTACACTTGGTGATGTTGTTAAGGTAGTATGCCTTGGAAAAGACAAGATGGGAAGAGTCAGCTTCAGCATGAAGGATGTTCAGTAATATATAAAAGAAAAGAAGGCATTTCCTTGTGAAATGCTTTCTTTATATAAGAAAGGAATGAAAGTTTATGAGTCAGAGTTTAGATACAATATGTATACAGGGTGGCTGGAAGCCAAAAAAAGGTGAACCAAGAGTTTTGCCAATATATCAGAGTACAACATTCAAATATGATACAAGTGATGAAATGGGCAGATTGTTCGATCTTGAAGATTCGGGATATTTTTATACAAGACTTCAGAATCCGACTAATGATGCTGTGGCATCAAAGATTTGTGAACTTGAAGGTGGTGTGGGTGCGATGCTTACTTCATCAGGTCAGGCTGCAAACTTCTATGCTATTTTTAATATCTGTGAAAATGGAGGACACATTGTAAGTTTTGCTCCTATTTATGGAGGAACATTTAATTTGTTTGGAGTTACATTAAAGAAATTAGGAATTGATGTGACGTTTGTAGATCCGGAGGCATCTGAGGAAGAAATAGAAAAAGCCTTCAGACCAAATACAAAAGCTTTTTTTGCGGAGACAATTTCAAATCCTTCACTGGTTGTATTGGATATTGAAAAATTTGCGAATATAGCTCATGCACATGGTGTACCTCTTATTGTGGACAACACATTTGCCACACCAATCAATTGTCGACCATTTGAGTGGGGAGCAGATATTGTAACACATTCTACAACAAAATATATGGATGGACATGCAATGGCAGTAGGTGGCTGTGTTGTTGACAGTGGTAACTTTGACTGGGAAAAATATCATGACAAATTCCCTGGACTTACAGAACCTGATGATTCATATCACGGAATCGTATATACACAGAAGTTTGGTAAGCTTGCTTATATAACAAAGGCTACTGTTCAGTTGATGAGGGATTTAGGTTCGATACCTTCACCTCAGAATGCCTTTCTTTTGAATATAGGTCTTGAGACATTACACTTAAGAGTGCCGAGACATTGTGAAAATGCACAGAAGGTAGCGGAGTATCTTGAGGCGAATGATGATGTGGCGTGGGTTAATTACTGTGGACTTAAAGGAAATAAATACTATGATTTGGCTCAAAAATATATGCCAAATGGTAGCTGTGGCGTAATATCTTTTGGTCTTAAAGGTGGAAGAGAGCAGTCAATCAAATTTATGGACAACTTGAAACTTGCTGCAATCGTTACGCATGTAGCGGATTCTCGTACATCAGTACTTCATCCTGCAAGTCACACTCACAGACAGCTTACAGATGAACAGTTAGTGGAAGCCGGAGTTCAGCCGGATCTTATCAGATTCTCGGTGGGTACGGAAGCGGCAGCAGATATTATTGCAGACATTGAACAGGCTTTGGAAGCATCAAAATAGTTGGAATGGAATGGAAATAGTATGAAATTCAGACCTTGTATAGATATACACAACGGACAGGTAAAACAAATAGTAGGTTCAAGCCTTAAGGATAAAGGAAATACTGCTAAGGAGAACTATATATCAGAATACGACGGAAGCTACTATGGAAATATGTACAAAAAAGACGGACTTTACGGAGGACACATTATAATACTAAATCACGTCGGAAGTGAATATTATGAAGCTTCAAAGAGACAGGCAAAGCTGGCGCTTAGTGCATATGAAGGAGGATTGCAGATTGGTGGTGGAATTAATGATACCAATGCAAAGGAATTCCTGAATATGGGGGCTTCACATGTTATTGTGACTTCTTTTGTGTTTAAAGATGGTGTCATAAATTATGATAATCTGAATAAGATTAATAAAGTAATAGGAAGAGATCACTTAGTGCTTGATCTTAGCTGCCGTAAAAAAGATGGTAAATACTATATCGTTACTGACAGATGGCAGAAATATACTGATACCTGCCTTGATGATAAGACGATTACAGAACTTATGGGATACTGTGATGAATTCCTGATACATGCAGTTGATGTAGAGGGTAAGCAGTCGGGAGTAGAAGAAGAAGTTGTGTCTATGATGGGAAATATGGAAGATATAAAAGCCACATATGCCGGAGGGATTTCCTCTATGGATGACATAGATACAATTAAGAGGCTGGGAAATAACAGGGTTGATTTTACTGTTGGAAGTGCTCTGGATATTTTTGGTGGAACTTTACCATATAGCGTAATTAAACAGTATTGTTAAAAAATAACAAAAAAATTAATATTTTCTGCATTAAAATAACAAAAAACAGTCAACTTACACAAGAATCGACTGTTTTTTTGTTAATTTGATATAAGATGAATTATATTTGTGATATTTTTGTTGCAATTATCACAAAACTATGATAATATCTAATCATAGTTATTGGAAACGTTTCCGATATGAGTTTCATGATATGGGAAAACGTAAGGAACTATATAACATTAACATTACACATTATTAAGAAGGAGAGGTAATTTTATAATGAGAAAGAAATTATTATGTGTATCTATGTGTGTAGCTATGGCTACTTCAGTTTTAGCTGGTTGTGGTTCTAAGGACGATAAGAAGGACGATACAACAAAGGCTGCAGGAGATGATGCTACTACAACACCAGCTTCTGGAGAAGAAGGCGGAGATGAAGCAGGCGACGCTAGCAAGGGTAAGGTATACTACCTTAACTTCAAGCCAGAATCAGAAGATGCATGGAAGAAGGTAGCAGATGCATTCACAGCTGATACAGGTATCGAGGTTAAGATTGTTACAGCTGCATCAGGTACATATGAGTCAACGCTTAAGTCTGAAATGGGTAAGAGCGAAGCTCCTACATTGTTCCAGATTAACGGACCGGTTGGATATGCTACATGGAAAGATTACTGTGAAGATTTAGCTTCAACAGACTTTGCTAACTGGGTAGCTGATAAGAGCTTACTTGTTACTGATGGAGACGGAGTATACGGTGTTCCTTATTGTGTAGAATCATATGGTATCATCTGCAATAAGAAGATTTTTGAAGCATACTTCGCATTAGACGGAAGAGCTGATACAGGATGTGCTAAGCTTGAGGATATCAACTCATTTGCTAAGTTAAAGGCAGTAGCTGATGATATGCAGGCTCACAAAGATGATCTTGGTATCAAGGGTGCTTTCTCTTCAGCAGGTATGGATAGCTCATCAGACTGGAGATTTAAGACACACTTACTTAATGTAGCAATTTCTGCAGAGTTCAAGGATGCCGGCGTGGATGATATGGATGAAATCGAATTCAAGTATGCAGATAACTTCAAACAGATGTGGGATCTCTACATTACAGATTCTACATGTGAACCTGGTATGTTAGGACAGAAGACAGGTGGAGATTCTACTTCTGAATTTGCACTTGGTGAAGCTGCTATGTACCAGAACGGTGTTTGGGCTTGGGGCGACATCGCTAAGTCTGAAGGTGCTAAGGTTACAGAAGCTGACATAGCTTACTTACCAATTTACATGGGACTTGAAGGAGAAGAGAATCAGGGCTTATGTACAGGTACAGAGAACTACATGTGTGTAAACAAAGAAGCTTCAGCAGATGACAAGGCAGCAACAATCAAGTTCGTTGAATGGGTATTTGGCTCAGATGCAGGTAAGAAGATGGTATCAGAAGACTTAGGCTTCCTTACATCATTCACAACATTTAAGCCAGAAGAAGCTCCTGCAGATCCACTTAAGATTGCAGCTTCAGCGTACAACACAAACACAGCTCTTACATCAGTTTCTTGGGTAGGTATGAACCATATGCCTTCAGAAGAATTTAAGAACGTTGTAGGTGCAGATATGCTTCAGTATGCTCAGGGTTCTATGGATTGGTCACAGGTTAAAGATGATACAATTCAGTCATGGGCAGATGAAAAAGCATTATCAAAATAATTAACAGTCAATAACTATATATTTATCTATTCCCGCTTCGGCGGGAGTAGATGATATAATTGTTAACAGTGAGTTTTGTGACTCACTATTTTTTTAGAGATTATAGGAGAGATAACATGACAAAAAAGAGTAAAAAAGTATTGTATTTTATTCCTTTTGTACTTCCAACATTAATAGCATTTACGATAGCGTTTGTTATACCTTTCTTTCAGGGTATTTATTTATCATTTTGTAAGTTTACAACTGTAAAGGATGCTAAGTGGGTAGGAACAGAAAACTATACTAAGATTTTTAAAACAACAGATTTTACAGATTCATTATGGTTTACAACCAAATTTACAATTGTATCAGTTATTACAATTAACGTATTTGCCTTTTTACTTGCTCTTGCACTTACAAGAAAAGTAAAAGGAACAAATATCTTTAGAACAATTTTCTTTATGCCAAACTTAATTGGCGGAATCGTTCTCGGTTATATTTGGAATGCTTTACTTAACAGTATTTTGAATATGATGGGCGTATCACTTACTACAGATGCCAAATACGGCTTCTGGGGCTTGATAATACTTATGAACTGGCAGATGATAGGTTATATGATGATTATCTACATTGCAGGTATTCAGAACCTTCCAACTGACGTTCTTGAAGCAGCGAAAATTGATGGGGCTACACCATTACAGACATTGTTCAAGATTACAATTCCATTGGTTATGCCTTCATTTACAATATGTTTATTCCTCACATTATCTAATTCGTTCAAGTTATATGATCAGAACTTAGCGTTGACAGATGGTAAGCCGGGAAAACAAACACAGATGGTTGCATACAATATTTACTACACTATGTATACCAGAAATCATTTCGAAGGTGTTGCACAGGCTAAAGCGGTTATCTTCTTTATCATTGTAGCAGTACTTGGATTTATTCAGTTAGGAATCACAAGAAGCAGGGAGGTAGAAAGCTAATGGAAAAGAAAAGTACAAAAACAGATTGGATATTATTTGGCGTTTTAGTTGTATTGGCGATTTTATTCCTTGCACCTATATTCCTTGTTCTTACTAACTCATTTAAGAGTCAGTTATTTATTTTCGGTACAGGTGGCAAGTTCTTCAAGTTACCGAACAAAGAATCTTTTGTCGGATTTGATAACTATATCAATGGTGCTAAGAAGATTGGTATTTTCTCAGCAGCAGGATATTCATTATGGATTACTGTTGCATCAGTACTTTTAATTGTAGTTTGTACAGCTATGACAGGATGGTACATAACAAGAGTAAAGAATAAGTTTACATCATTCTTATATTACTTCTTTGTATTTTCAATGATCGTACCATTTCAGATGGTAATGTTTACAATGTCAAAGCTTGCAAATGAATTACACCTTGACAACAAATTTGGTATCATAATTATTTATTTGGGATTTGGAGCCGGATTATCAGTATTTATGTACTGTGGTTTCGTAAAGGCTATTCCTTATGAGATTGAAGAAGCGGCTATGATTGATGGATGTAATCCATTTAGAATCTTCTTTAACATTATTGTACCAATGCTTAAACCTACAATGATCACAGTAGCAATCTTAAATGCTATGTGGATTTGGAACGACTTCTTATTACCATTCTTAGTAATAGGAACCAAATTTAGAACAATCCCTGTAGCTATCCAATACTTAAAGGGTGGATACGGTTCAGTTGCATGGGGTGATATGATGGCTATGTTGCTTGTAGCACTTATCCCGATTATTGTCTTCTACTTAGCTTGTCAGAAGTACATTATCAAGGGTGTTGCAGCAGGTGCTGTTAAAGGTTAATATTTGTACAGAAAGGATTTTATATGAGAGCTAGTGGAATATTGTTACCAATATCCAGTCTCCCTTCAAAGTACGGAATAGGTTGTTTCTCCAAAGAAGCTTATAATTTTGTTGATGGGCTTAAGAAAGCCCATCAACGTTATTGGCAGATACTACCTCTTGGCCCTACTAGTTATGGAGATTCACCATATCAGTCATTTTCGACTTTTGCTGGTAATCCATATTTTATTGACTTAGGAAGACTTCAGGCAGAAGGTTTATTAAAGTGGGATGAGATTGAAGAGTGTGATTTTGGTAGTGATGATAGGTATGTTGATTACGCAAAGATTTATTACGAAAGATATGATATACTTAGGGATGCGTATGAAAGATTTGATTTAGAAAACGACAGCGAGTATAAAGCGTTTGAGAAAGAGAATGCTTTTTGGCTTGATGATTATGCATTATATATGGCGGTTAAGGATTATTTCGATGATGTTGCATGGACAGAATGGGATGAAGATATCCGCTTGAGAGAAGAAGCGGCTATGGAGCACTATTCACAGATGCTTGAGACAGACATCGGATTTTACAAGTTCCTGCAGTATGAATTCGACAAGCAGTGGATGGAATTGAAGAAATATGCCAATGAGCAGGGCGTAAAGATAATAGGAGATATTCCAATTTATGTTGCGTTTGACAGTGCCGATTGTTGGGCACATCCTGAATTATTCCAGTTTGATGAGAATAATACACCAATTGCAGTAGCAGGATGTCCACCGGATGCTTTTGCAGCAGACGGACAACTATGGGGAAACCCGTTATACAAATGGGAATATCATAAAGAAACAGGTTATAAGTGGTGGATAACAAGAGTAAAGAACAGCATCAAGTGGTATGATGTTGTCAGAATTGACCACTTTAGAGGATTTGATGAGTATTATTCGATACCTTATGGTGATAAAACAGCTAAGAATGGTCATTGGGTGAAAGGACCTGGAATTGATTTGTTTAATGCTATAAAGGCTGAACTTGGGGAAGTGAACATTATAGCAGAGGATTTGGGATATTTAACAGACAGTGTGATTAAGCTAGTGAAAGATACAGGCTTCCCTGGGATGAAGATTATCCAGTTTGCTTTCGATTCAAGAGAAGAGAGCAATTATTATCCATATACATATACGTCTAATTCAGTTGTATATACTGGAACACATGATAATGATAACATTCAGGGCTGGTATGATTCTATTTCTGAAAAAGACCGTGAAAATGCAAGAGAATATATGCATAATTTCGATTCAGACAGAATAGAAATACATTGGGATTTTATAAAAGTTGCGCTTGCGAGTGTATCTAATCTTGCAATTATTCCAATGCAGGATTATTTAGGACTTGGAAGTAAGTGTCGAATGAACATTCCGTCAACGCTGGGGGGCAATTGGACGTGGAGAGTTCTCGAACACGAGATAACGGATTCCTTATTGGAGAAGATTAAGAAGTTAACAGATATGTATGGAAGATACAAAGTGGAGACTGAAGAAGAATAACAGGTGGGTGTTATAATTGGAAAAGTTAACGATTAAAGATGTAGCAAGAATATGTAACGTGAGTGTCAGTACTGTGTCAAGGGCTATCAATGATAGCCCTGATATCAGTTCAGAGACTCGAGAGAAAATTATGAAGGTAATAAAAGAGAATTATTATGTACCTAACAATAATGCCAGAAATCTAAAGATTTCTGAGTTGAACACAATTGCAGTGTTAATTAAAGGTATAGATAACTCGTTTTTTTGGCCAATAATATCAACAATAGAAAAAGAAATTCAAAAAAGAAAATACACATTCATTTTGCATCGTGTAGATCAGGATGAAGATGAAATAGATGTTGCGATAGCCTTGGAAAAAGAAAAAAAGCTTAAAGGGATAATTTTTCTTGGAGGCTATTTTTCACATTCAAAAGAGAAATTGTCAAAGCTTAATATTCCATTTGTTCTCAGTACAGTAGGAATAAAGGAAGTGGTGGACTTTGAATTATGTGGTTCGGTAGCAGTAGATGACACAAAAGAAAGCGAAAAAATTGTAGACTATTTATGTAAGTTAGGACATAAGAGAATCGCACTTGTAACATCACCACCGGATGATGAAAGTATTGGAACAATGCGTTACGAAGGTTATAGAAATGCATTAAAAAAAAATAATGTGGAATTTGACGAAAAACTTGTTATAATATTAGATAACGAGTGGAATAAATATTCTATGAAGAACGGATATAATGCAACTACAAAGCTGCTTGAATCAGGAGCTAACCCTACGGCTATATTTGCCATAGCAGACAGTGTTGCAATTGGAGCATGTAAGGCAATAATAGATAAAGGATTAGAGATACCGGATGATATATCGGTAGCGGGCTTTGATGGTCTTGAATTATCGAATTATTATTCACCAACGCTTACAACCATTTCACAGCCATGTGAGGAGATTGCGATGGAGACGATAAGAATATTGTTCAGGATAATGGATAGAAAACCGATTGATGTACACAAAATTTTTCAGGGGAAATTAATAGTAGGAGATTCAACCAAGAGGATTGACTCGAAGGGAAAATAGGAGGAAGCAGACATGGAATATGTGAGCGAGTATAAAGCAAAATTTCAAAAGCTCAAAGAGATTAAAGAAAGATATGGGATGGATACACAAGAGGTATCAAAGATAATTGATGACATCGACCATTATCGTGTAAACACACCGGTAATAGGTAATTTTAGTACAGGTAAAAGTTCCATGATTAATGCCATTATAGAAAAGCCTCTTCTTAGTGTGGACATTACTCCGGAGACTGCAGTTCCGACTGAGATTTATTATGGAAATAACAAAGTGTTACAGTACGATAAGACAGGTGTTATTGAGAGAAAAATCGAAGAACTTCCTTTACAGGGGTTAACAGTCCAGACAACGGATTTAGTAAAAATAGAATATGATAATCCTTTTTTGGAAGAGATAAAGTCAGTTAATATAGTGGATCTTCCCGGATTTGATACAAGTATTGAATTACATAACAGGGCTATTGACCAGTATTTACCAAACAGTCTGGCATATCTGCTTGTGGTGTCATCAGATGAGCCTGTGTTAAAGGAGAGTATTTCTGATTTCTTAAAAGAGTTAAAGACATACAATATGCCTGTATATGTTGTAATTACAAAGAGTAACCGACTTGACGAAGATGAGCTTGAAGAGTGTAGAAAGCTTCTTAAGAAACTGGTAAGCAGAATATATAATCAGGAAGATGTTACGGTTGCATGTGTAGATGCATATGGCAATGTCAATATTGAAGAGTTAAAAGATATTTTGAGAGAGATTCAGGGAAAAACCGGTGAGATATTTATAAATAAGTTCTCTGAAATATTAAAGAATGAATCAAGATATCCTCTGGCATATCTTGAAGATAGAATAGACAAGGAATGTTTATCTACATCAAGACTTGAGCAGGAACAGGAAAAGCTTGAGAAGAGGATGGATGAGATTACTGTAGAGATTGAAAAAGAGAAGAACAATTTCGAAAGACAGGCAAAGGTATGCATTAATACAATAAGAGAAAGAGTAAAGACTGACCTTGAGTCAAGTCTTACTACTATAAGTGCTATGCTTGAAAGTGGCGCTGACGTAAGTGATAAGATTAACGGAATAGTAAGAAGGTCAGTCAGAATAGGTATCAATACTGAGTTTGAACCTAAGCTTAAGAAATATGTTGAACATATAGCAGAGATGATTCAGATTGAATTTCCTGCAAGTGAAGTCCTTATATCAAGTGTTACAACAAAATTATCAGGCAATGTAGTTACAGATTCTGCCAAGGCAGCACTTCCAATTATTCTTGCGGGCATCGGAGCTGTTCTTGTAAATCCTGTGGTTGCAGTAGTTGGTGGTGTAACAGGTATTGTTACTGACACGATTCTTAACATCAAGAATAACAAGAAGAGACAGTACGAAATCGACAGAGCTGCCGAAGGTCTTATCAATGAAGTTGCTAATCAGACAGTGGCAAGTATCGAGAATGAGATTATGAGATACATTGCAACAGTTAATGAAAAGATAGAAAGAGATGTACTTAGACAGAGAGAATTGTTAAAGAAATCAATTCAGGATGTTAAGACAGACATAAGCATTGAAGAGAACAACAGAGCAAAGACGATGGAAGGGTTAGAGGCTGATCTTGCAATATTAAAGGAGTTTAGAGGAGAATCAAATAATTAGTTCGAGAGGGTGAAGGTAATGGATATCTTTAAAAAAACCAGAGAAGATGAAATAGAATTTCAGAAATTCACAGATAAAGTAGATAACGTATATGAAGTATTAAAAGAATTTGAAAATGAGATTGATTTATTTGACATAGCATCAATAAAAAAGAGCTTTGTACTTAAGACAGATGATTTCTTTAGAGAAGACAGAAAACTTAATATTGGTATTATTGGTAGAGTAAAGGTTGGTAAATCAACATTTTTAAATACTCTGTTATTTGACGGAAAGCATGTACTTCCGTCAGCAGTTACACCGAAGACAGCAGCACTTACAAAGATAGAGTATGATTTTGAGAACAGAATTGAAGTAGAGTACTTTAATATGGATGAGTGGAAGCTTATTGTCGCAAAATCAAAATCAGATATGGATTCAAATGATTATGTGGGAGCAAAAGAAATTGTATCTATGTTAAGAGAGAGAAACCTTGCTCCGGAAGAATACATATTAAGAGAAAAAGAGACAATCAAATATGACACATACGATGAACTTATGGAAGGTCTCAATGACTATGTAGGTGAGGATGGAAGATTTACTCCAATCGTAAAGAGCGTAAGTATTTTTGTGGATAACGAAGATTTAGAAGATGTGTCGATTGTAGATACTCCGGGTCTTTATGATCCGATTATATCACGTGTCGATAAGACAAAACAGTTTATGGAAGTCTGTGATGTTGTATTTTTCTTAAGCAAATCAACATCATTCCTTGATAAGAACGACATTGATCTTATGGCATCGCAGCTTCCTAAAAAGGGTGTAAAAAAGGTAATCCTTGTATGCAGTAGATTTGATGATGGACTTAGAGATACACTTTGGACTTGTACAGACTTAACAGAAGCTATTAATGTTACAAAACAAAAGCTCACGAATTACGCTAATCAGGCATTTACAACATACAGAAATGCAAACAGACTTGTAAACAACGAAGTTATCGAGCAGATAAAAACTCCTGTTTTCGTATCGGCGATGGCAGATGCGATGTCTAAAAAAGAAGTGTCTGAGTTTGACAGGAAAGAACAGAAGGTATATGCCGATTTGTCAGCCAAGAACGAAGTGACTAAAAAAGATTTAGAAGCTATTGGTAATATGGCAGAAATAGGAAAGCTTTTTGATGAGGTGGTTGCTGAAAAAAAGCAGATGCTTGAAGAGAAAGCAAAGACATTCATTCCGATGGCAAAAGAAGAGCTTGCTGATAAGCTGGCAAGAATAGATAAGCTGGCAAAGAAGCGAATTGCGCAGTTAACAGCATATGACAGAGAAAAACTGTTAGAGAATAAAAAGCAGATTACAACTCAGATAAACAAGATGAATGCAGACCTTGAAATTGTTTTCAACGAATTAATTGAAAAGGTTGAGAAGCATAAGTTAGAGGCTATAAGCGAGATTAGAGCATATAACAGAGAGTACCTTCAGGTATCAGAAAAAGAAGGTATTACTACTCACTATGAGATAAGAAAAGAATCCACAACAAAATGGTATTTACCATGGACTTGGGGAACAAGTTCAAGAGTGATTTACAGCTATGATGAGAAATATCAGTATATTGATGCGTATGACGCTGTGGAGAATATAAGAAATTTTGTGGAGGATGGCAAAGAATGTATTGAGAGAGCATTTAATAAATCATTAGATATTGCAATGCTTAAAAACAGACTTTTATCGATTATCGTAGAGAATCTTGATGCGTTGGGAGATAGCTTTGACTCATCATATTACAGGTTATTGGTGGAACAGACATTACAGGCAATAAAGATTCCAACAATTGAATTTGCTACAACAACATTTGAAGAGATAGTGACGTCAGAGTTCAATGGTGAAATTAAGAGTAATTCCATGAAATCTAATTTTAAGAAAGTCCTTTCAGATACAATTTATGATGTTAGAGAAGGAATCTGTAAGAAGCTTGAAAGAGAAGTGATGAGATTTGAGGATATCATCCAGGATCTTAAGGTCAATTTTGCAGAGAAGTTGTTAGAGGACATACACAAAGAATTAAATGTTGTAATTGGCAACTTTGAGAACAAAGAGACACAGATTGAAAGATACGGTTTACTCATAGCAACATTGTCAAAAATTTCAATTGATGATATTGAGGAGTAAGAGTAAGAAAATATGCACATAATAAGAGAAGTGGTAAACGCCACTTCTTTTTTATTTGCATTGGAGGTAAAAGTAATGGGAAAAAATGATGAAGTAAAAGAATATGGACAAACAACTCTTTCAAATGGAAAAATTCAGTTATTTTCCATAATCGGAGAAATTGAGGGACATGATATGCTGCCTTCTACAAGTAAAACCACAAAATATGAGCATATATTACCAAAACTTGCGCAAATCGAGGATGATGACGAGACAGAAGGAGTCCTTATAATATTAAATACAGTAGGCGGAGATGTGGAGGCTGGTCTTGCAATAGCAGAGATGATATCTTCACTTAGTAAACCATCAGTATCACTTGTGCTTGGAGGAAGTCATTCCATAGGAGGACCGGTAGCAGTTGCGTCAGATTATTCTTTTATCGTTCCAACAGGTACAATGGTTATTCATCCCGTAAGACTAAACGGAGTAGTAATAGGAGCACCTCAGACATATGATTATTTTAAACAGATGCAGGAGAGAATAGTGAAATTTGTGACTACACACAGCAAAATAACAAAAGAAAAATATGAAGAGCTAATGATGAGTACAGGGATGATGACTAAAGATCTGGGAACTATTGTCGAGGGAAATAGGGCAGTTGAAGTGGGACTGATAGACGAGGTTGGAGGCATAAGTGATGCTGTTTCAAAACTAAGAGAACTTATGACTTTACTAAAAGAGAAAAAAATAGTAGAATAAAACATAGTATGGCTAACCACGCCATCTAATATAATAATAAAGATAGTGAGGTAAATATGGGTTTATTAGAAGCGATTTTACTTGGTTTTGTGCAAGGTGTTGCAGAATTTTTACCAATAAGCAGTTCGGGACACTTAGCTATAATGAAAGAACTATTCGGTATTGATGATGTAGGATTAACATTTGATCTGATGTTACATCTTGGTACTCTGGTAGCGGTGTTTATCGTATATTACAAAGATATATGGGAATTAATTGTAAACGGACTTGCAATTTTAAGAGATGCATGTATCAATGTCATACGATTTTTCCAGAACAAGGTAGGGAAGAAAAAAAAGAACTACGTTAATATAATTTCAACGCCATATAAGCGTTTTGTTATGCTTATAATTGTATCGACTATTCCAACCGGAATAATTGGTCTGATATTTAGGGAAGTATTTAATTTAGACAATCCTATGCTTATAGTACCGGGAATAAGCCTGCTTATCACAGGATGTATATTGTTGATTTCAGATATGCTCGAAAAGGGTAAGAAGGATGAGAAAACAGCAACATTTGTGGATGCTGCAATAATTGGTATCAGCCAGGGAATTGCGACACTTCCGGGACTCTCAAGATCAGGAACAACAATAACATGCGCACTTGCATGTGGATTTGAAAGAAGTTTCGCTGTAAAATATTCCTTCATTATGTCGATACCGGCTATTCTTGGAGCGAATATTTTAGATATAAAGGATTTGGCATCTCAGAGTTTAACAGGCTCTGAGCTTGTTAACTACATAGTGGGAACAGTAGTTGCAGGAGTTGTAGGATACATATGTATTAAGACTATGCTTGTAGTAGTCAGAAAACAGAAGTTTAAGTATTTTGCATATTACTGTTTTGCCATGGGTGCACTTGCATCAATCTTATTTTTTGTAATATAGGAGGCAGTGAAATTGGCTGCAAAAAAACGAAAAGTTAATACTAAGAAAAAACAGAATAAAAAAGTTGTAGAAGAGAACTTATACGATGAGAAATTACTTCTGGAGATAAAGGTTATTGGCTCATTTACGGTAGCTGTTTTATTAACACTTGGAATTCTTTCGTTTGGTGGAATATTGGGAGAACTTATTAGTAGATTGTTTTTTGGACTGTTTGGAATAATATCATATATTGTTCCAATAGCGGTATTCATTGGTGTGTGGTTTATAAAAGCCAACAATGGGAGCATGAAAGCGATTGTTAAGCTGATATCTGTATATACACTTATGATTGTATTTGGTGCGGCATTTCACCTTATAACATTAGGATATACCGGAAAAAGTGCCGGGCAGATTTTTACGATTTGCGGTAAAGAAAGAACCGGTGGAGGAATAATAGGTGGAGGAATGGGAGAAGTCCTTAGCAGTGCATTCAGCATATACGGAGCCTTTTTTATATTAATCGCCATAGCGATAATAGCTCTGATTATGATAACAGAGAAATCCTTCCTGACACCTGTTAAGAAAACAGGCACCAGAGTTTATAATAAGAGCCTTGATGGATATCAGAGAATTAAAGAGGATGGCGAAGAGTACAGAAGAGAGCGAAGATATCGCAAGAATATGCGCCTACATAACAAGGCAGTTGGCATCGGAGATACGAAGGTGTATGATGCCGATTATGAAGAAGCTGGAATACATGAGCTCTACGATGTTGGAAACAAGTCGGTATACAGAGGACATGTGGACATAGAAGATAATATAGAAGATAATGTTCATATTAATCAGGTAAATGAACCTCCTGAAATGGAGGAGCCAAGGGAAGTATACATAAAGAGCCAGGTTCAGGAAGAAGAGAAGCTACCTTCTAATGTGGATAGTCAGAATGACGCAGACGAGCAGGAGCCGTTTGTGCCAAAAGAGAGAATTGTTGTCAGTGATTCAGCAAAAGAGGTTATGAGAAGAAAACCATTCTCTAATGAGAGTGTAAGTACAAATAGTGAGAGCATACCGGAAATACCTAAGGCTTCAACCGATAACAATAAGCCGAAGAATAAGATGATTAAGTATACATTCCCACCAATCAGTCTTTTAAAGAAGGGCACTGTAAGAAAAAATCAGGGAACACGAAGAGGCGGATTAAGCGAAACTGCTATGAAACTTCAGCAGATTCTCGAGAACTTCGGAGTGAATGCCACTATTACCAATGAAAGTCATGGACCATCTGTAACAAGATATGAATTGCAGCCGGAGATGGGAACAAAGGTTAGTAAGATTACATCGCTTACAGATGATATCAAGCTAAATCTTGCGGCATCAGATATCAGAATAGAAGCGCCTATTCCCGGAAAGGCAGCGGTTGGAATTGAGGTTCCAAATACAACCAGGGAGTCGGTATTGTTGAGAGATTTGATTGAATCAGATGAACTTAAGAATCATCCATCTAAAATTGCTTTTGCAGCAGGTATGGATATTGCAGGTAATGTAATTGTTGCGGATATAGCCAAAATGCCACATATGCTTATTGCAGGAACAACAGGTTCCGGTAAGTCAGTATTTACAAACTCAATTATTATGAGTATTTTGTACAGAGCTAATCCGGATGAAGTTAAGCTTATTATAGTAGACCCTAAGGTAGTTGAATTTGGTGTGTATAACGGAATCCCACATCTGTTGATTCCTGTTGTGACAGAGCCAAAGAAGGCGGCAGGAGCTCTTGCCTGGGCTGTGGCTGAGATGAGCAAGAGATACCAGAAGTTTGCTGACTTAAATGTCAGGGATTTAAAGGGCTACAATGATAAAATACAGACAATAGAAGTAGAAGAAGGAGAGGAAAGACCGGAGAAGCTTCCACAGATTGTAATTATAATCGATGAGCTTGCTGACCTTATGATGGTGGCGGCAAAGGAAGTAGAAGAATCCATATGCCGACTTGCACAGCTTGCAAGAGCAGCAGGGATACATCTGATAATTGCAACACAGAGACCATCAGTTGATGTTGTAACAGGTCTTATCAAAGCAAACATACCATCACGAGTTGCCCTTTTAGTGTCATCAGGAACTGACTCAAGAACTATCATTGATATGAATGGTGCAGAGAAGCTGCTTGGAAATGGTGATATGTTATTTAATCCTTCAGGCTACATAAAGCCTGTGAGATTACAGGGTGCGTTTGTATCAGACAAAGAAGTTACAGACGTAGTAGAATTCATTAAATCTCATACAGAAGCAGTTGAGTATGACGAGAACATAACAAAACAGATGACTATGCCAATTGAATCTTCATCTGGTCAGGGAGCACTGGCTAACAAGCCGGATGATGGAAGAGATGAGTATTTTGCAGAGTCAGGAAGATTTGTTATAGAGAAAGACAAGGCGTCAACCAGTATGCTTCAGCGTATGTTTAAAATAGGATTTAACAGAGCAGCAAGAATCATGGACCAGTTGTGTGAAGCAGGAGTGGTCGGTGAGGAAGAAGGCACTAAGCCAAGAAAAGTACTTATGACTATGTCAGAATTTGAAGAATTTTTGGAAAAAGAACAAAACAACGGAGGTAATTCAACATGAAAACAGACATTCAGATTGCACAGGAGGCAGTGATGCTTCCAATAACAGAAGTAGCAGAAAAGCTTGATATCAAGCAGGATGACCTTGATTTATACGGAAAGTATAAGGCAAAATTATCAGATGATTATCTTAAGAGAATCGAGGGTAACAAGGATGGAAAGCTTGTACTTGTAACGGCAATTAATCCAACACCTGCAGGTGAGGGAAAGACAACTACAAGCGTTGGACTTGGTCAGGCACTAGGCAAGATGGGTAAGAAAGCTATTATAGCACTCAGAGAACCATCACTCGGACCTTGCTTTGGTATCAAAGGTGGTGCAGCAGGTGGCGGATATGCCCAGGTAGTACCAATGGAAGATTTAAATCTTCATTTCACAGGAGATTTCCATGCAATCACATCAGCTAATAACTTATTAGCAGCACTTTTGGATAACCACATTCAGCAGGGAAATGCATTACAGATTGATACAAGACAGGTTGTCTGGAAGAGATGTCTCGATATGAATGACAGGGTTCTTAGAAATATTGTAGTAGGTATGGGCTCTAAGATGGACGGTGTGGTTCGTGAGGATCATTTTGTAATCACAGTTGCATCAGAAATAATGGCAATTCTCTGTCTTGCAGATAATATGGCAGACTTAAAAGAAAGACTTGGAAAGATTATAGTAGCATACAATTTTGCAGGTGAACCTGTAACAGCAAAACAGTTAAATGCAGTAGGTGCCATGGCAGCACTTTTAAAAGATGCTATCAAGCCAAACCTTATTCAGACACTTGAACATACACCTGCATTAGTACATGGTGGACCATTTGCAAATATTGCTCATGGATGTAACTCTGTAAGAGCAACAAAGGCAGCTATGAAGATGGCTGATATCACTGTGACAGAGGCAGGTTTCGGAGCTGACCTGGGAGCAGAGAAGTTCTTTGATATCAAGTGCAGAATGGCAGGCCTTAAGCCGGATGCAGTAGTACTTGTAGCTACAATAAGAGCATTAAAATATAATGGCGGAGTACCAAAGGATCAGTTATCTGAGGAGAATCTTGAGGCACTTAAGGCAGGTATCGTAAACCTTGAAAAGCATATCGAAAACCTTCAGAAGTTTGGAGTGCCTGTAGTAGTGACTCTTAACTCATTTGTAACTGATTCAGATGCTGAAAATGCATTCGTTAAGAAGTTCTGTGAAGACAGAGGATGCGAATTTGCATTATCAGAGGTTTGGGAAAAAGGTGGCGAAGGCGGTATCGCTTTAGCAGAAAAAGTATTAGAGACATTACAAAAGAAGGAAAGTAACTTTAAGCCGATATACGAAGACGAGATGTCATTAGAAGACAAGATTAGTACAGTTGCAAAAGAAATATACGGTGCCAAAGGCGTTACTTATGCACCTGCCGCTAAGAAGATGTTAAAGAAAATCGAAGAAATGGGATACGGAAATCTTCCTGTATGTATGGCTAAGACTCAGTACTCATTGTCAGATGACCAGACAAAGCTTGGAAGACCAACTGATTTTACAATTAATGTAAGAGAGACATACCTGAATGCCGGTGCAGGATTTGTAGTTGTAGTAACTGGAGCAATTATGACAATGCCGGGACTTCCAAAGAAACCGGCAGCAGATGGAATTGACGTAGATGATAACGGAGTAATCACAGGATTATTCTAGGACACATAATGGAGATTAGTATGAGCAGAACATTAAAATTTTCAAAGATGCATGGTACAGGAAATGACTATGTATACGTAAACTGTTTTGAAGAGACAGTAAATAATCCTGAAGAATTAGCAATAAAAGTAAGTGACAGACATTTCGGAATTGGTTCAGACGGCTTGATTTTAATAATGCCATCAAGTGTGGCTGACTGTAGAATGAGAATGTTTAACTTAGATGGTTCAGAGGGAATGATGTGTGGTAATGGTGTCAGATGCGTTGCAAAATATGTATATGACAATAATATCGCAAAAAAAGAGCGTATAAGTGTTGAGACAAAGAGTGGAATTAAGTACATCGATGTCACGGATGTTGACGGTAAAGCTGAGTATTTATCTGTAGATATGGGAAAGGCTGAATTAAAACCAAGGTTAATCCCCGTTGATGATGACGGTGAAGATTTTATAGCCAGAGAGGTAGAGGTCAACGGTGTTAATTACGTTATGACCTGTGTATCTATGGGAAATCCTCATGCTGTAATTTTCACAACAGGAATAGATGAGCTTGACCTGGATGAAATAGGACCATATTTTGAGAATCATCCACTTTTTCCTGAGAGAACAAACACTGAATTTGTTGAAGTGATAGATGACCACACTTTGAAAATGAGAGTATATGAAAGAGGCTCAGGAGAGACAATATCCTGTGGAACAGGAACATGTGCTACCACAGTAGCTGCTGTACTTAACGGTTTCTGTAGGAGAGGCGAAGAAATAACAGTTAAGATTATTGGCGGGGAACTTAAAGACACATATCTTGAGGATGGAAGAGTAATAATGAAAGGACCTGCCACACTTGTATTCGAAGGACAGATTGAAGTTGAGGATTAGCTGTCCTGATGACTGG